>CALGIL010000446.1 GCA_937914895.1 uncultured Angelakisella sp. | reverse complement strand
ACGGCCATGGCCGATTATACCATATCCGCTTCGCTTCTATGGTATAATAACCTCAGCGGAGCGCGCGACGCCGCGCCCGGCGCTTTCAAGGGGCGCATCCACCCATTTCCCCAATCTTTCGCATATTTTTTCAAGTTTGTTTTTGATTTGGCCATTTCTTCCTTTTATAATGGTCCGTATCATGGGGTGGTATGGCGCCGCCCCGGACGGGTATCTCAAAACAGAGGAGGCAGACATCCATGTCCATGGGAAAAATCCTGGTCGCCGACGACGACAAAAACATTTGCGAGCTCATCCGCCTGTACCTGGAAAAGGAGGGCTATACCGTCACCATGGCCCACGACGGCGAGGCGGCCGTAGAGGCCTTTTTTGCCGAAAACCCGGACCTGGTGCTGCTGGACATCATGATGCCCCGCCTGGACGGCTGGCAGGTCTGCCGGGAGATCCGCAAAAAGTCCAACACCCCCATCATTATGATTACCGCCAAGGGTGAGACCTTCGACAAGGTGCTGGGGCTGGAGCTGGGGGCGGACGACTATGTGGTCAAGCCCTTTGATACCAAGGAGATTGTGGCCCGCATCAAGGCGGTGCTGCGCCGCAGCGCTTCCCCCGCCTCCGGCGGGCAGGAGGTCAAGGAGGTCTCCTACGACAAGCTGACCGTCAACATGACCCGGTACGAGCTGAAGGTGGACGGCAAGGTGGTGGACACCCCGCCCAAGGAGCTGGAGCTTTTGTTCCACCTGGCCAGCAACCCCAACCGGGTGTACACCCGGGACCAGCTGCTGGACGAGGTATGGGGCTTTGAGTATTACGGCGACAGCCGGACGGTGGACGTCCACATCAAGCGCCTGCGGGAAAAGCTGGAGGGCGTGTCCGACCAGTGGAACCTGAAGACCGTCTGGGGCGTGGGCTATAAATTCGAGGTAAAAGAGTAGCGGTCTGTGGGGAGGCGCGGCCTGTGCGGAAGACCTTGTTTAACAAATACTTTACCATATGCTCTTCCATCATCCTCATCAGCATCACTTTTCTGGGAATCGTGCTGCTGGTGTTTGCCTCCCAATACTTTAAAAACGACAAGTACAATATGCTGTCCAAAAGCGTCACCCAGCTGTCCGAGGACACCCAGAGCAACATGTGGATGCAGGAGTACCTGTACAACCAGTACCTGAGCATCAACACGGGCACCCTGTCCTATCCCTTTTACCTGATGGGCACGGCCATCGACGCGGAAATTTACCTGGTCAACACCGAGGGCCAGGTGCTGGTGTGCAGCCACAACGCCCCCTGCAACCACAGCGCCTACCTCATCTCCTCCGACATCCTGGCCAGGGTGCCCGCCGACGGGGAATTCCGGGAATACACCGACATGGGCGGCATTTATTCCTCCCGCCACTACACCGTGGGGCGGCCCATCACCGACCGGCACACCGGGGCGGTGGTGGGGGTGGTGTTCGCCTCCGCCTCCTCGGAGGCCCTGAACAACTTTTTGGTGGATATTTTGCAGATGTTTGTCATCAGCGCCGTGGTGGTCATGCTCTTTTCCTGCATCGTCATCTACTTTATCACCTCCAACATGGTGCGGCCTTTGCAGGATATGCTGGCCGCCACCCGCAGCTTTGCCAAGGGGGACTTTTCCATCCGGGTGCCGGTGGAGGGGGACAACGAGGTCTCCATGCTGGCCGCCGCTTTCAACTCCATGGCCTCCTCCCTGGCTGCCATGGAATCCTCCCGGCGGTCCTTTACCGCCAACGTCTCCCACGAGCTGAAGACCCCCATGACCACCATCGGGGGCTTTATCGACGGCATTCTGGACGGCACCATCCCCCCCGAAAAGCAGAACCACTACTTACGCATCGTCTCCGCCGAGGTCCAGCGGCTGTCCCGCCTGGTGCGCTCCATGCTCTCCATCGCCCGCATCGAGGCGGGGGAGCTGGTCATCTCCCCCGCCCCCACCGAGATCACCGAGATTGTCAACCGCACCGTCTTCAGCTTCGAGCGCGCCATTGAGGACAAGGGCATCACGGTATCCGGCCTGGACGCGGAGCACCACATGGTGGAGGCGGACGCCGACCTCATCTACCAGGTGGTGTACAACCTGGTGGACAACGCCATCAAGTTTGTGGACGAGGGCGGGCAGGTGGAATTCAGCTACCGGACGGAGGGGGGGTACACCTTCGTCAGCGTCAAAAATTCCGGCGCGGGCATCTCCCCCGAGGAGATCCCCAAGCTGTTCGACCGGTTTTACAAGTCGGATAAGTCCCGCAGCCTGGACAAAAACGGGGTGGGCCTGGGCCTGTCCATTGTCAAGACCATTGTCAACCTGCACAACGGCGAAATTTATGTCAAAAGCGATCCCGACGCCTTTACCGAATTTGTCTTCAGCCTGCCGTCGGTGCCGGTCAAGAAAAGCGGCATCTTCCGCAAGGGGGACAAACACGAAAAGGCCGAGCCGCCCCCCGAGGAGCCGGCCCAGTCCTGACCCTGCCGCGGTATTTACAGATTATACGAAAATTAGTCGCAGAATGTTTTTGCAAACTGCGCGCCGCGTACACATTTGGGGGATATAGTTTAGAACGCAGAATCAAAAGCCCGCTCTGCCTGTAAAGAGCGCTTTACCATAGGAGGGACTTTCCGTGAACGAATTTGAGAAAAACACATCCCGTCCCCAGGAGGAGCAGGAGGCCCAGGCGTCCCCGGACGACGCCCGCGGCCAGGGGCCGGACGCCCCGGAGCAGCCGGACCGGGAGCACCGCAGCCAGCCGCCCGCAGCCGAGGCCCCCGTGGAGGAGGTCCCCGGCGGAGCCGCGCCTTCGGAACCGGAGGAGCCGGCGGCCCGGCCTGACGAAGCGCAAAAGGCGGACCCCGCGGAAAGGCCCGGCCCGGAGCGGGGGGAGGACCC
>CALGIL010000445.1 GCA_937914895.1 uncultured Angelakisella sp. | reverse complement strand
GGTTTCCCCCGGCGGGTTTTGCCACTTTTGCCCGGACAAAAGTGGAGAAAAGTTACCTCGGTTACAAAGCGGGGCAATGGGAGAAAGCACCCCGCAGGGCTTCCCCGGAAATCTTTGGTTACTTTCTACCTCCGGAAAGTAACCAACAAAAGCCGGCCTACGCCACGACCGGGGAGGACAGCAGGAAAATTATATCGATGGCACCCTGCCCGGCGGGGAAAAAGGGGTTGGGGCAACGCCCCATAGAGTAAAAAAGATAACTTTGGTTAAAATCAGGACCCTGCCCGCAGGGCGAAAAAGGCGAACAATTGCCATTACACTTTGCCGGATCACCGGCAGATTGGAGAATTGCATGAGAATCGCACTGTTTACCGAAACGTACCTCCCCTATATCAACGGCATTGTCACCCATGTCAAAATCTTAAAGGATGGGCTGGAGCAGCTGGGCCACGAGGTGCTGGTGGTGACGGCGGACGCAAACGCCAAGCACCATTTTGTGGATGCGGGCAACATTCTGCGGTGCCCCGCCGTGGTGTCCAAAAAATTTTACGGGTACAGCCTGTCCTCCCCCTTCATCCGGGACCGGGTAAAATTTGTCCGGGACTTTAACCCCGACATCATCCATATCCATAACGAATTTGGCATCGGCTATTCCGGCTACCGCATTGCCAAAGCCTTAAATGTGCCCCTGGTGTACACCCTGCACACCATGTACGACGATTATATCTACTATATCGCGCCCAAGGCCCTGGCCCCCGCCGCTACCCGGCTGTCCCACAAATATACAAAAATTCTTGCCAAGCGGGCCAACGCGGTCACCGGGCCCTCTATAAAGTGCAGCGAGTATTTTAAAAACGCCGGGCTTAAGGGCAAGGAGGTCCACGTCATCCCCAACGCGGTGGAGGTGGACGAGTTCTCTCCCCGCAACATCAGCAAGGAGGTCCGCGACGCCCTCCGGCAGAAGCACGGCATCCCTGTGGACAGCATGGTCTGCGTCTTTGTGGGCCGCCTGGGCCGGGAGAAAAGCTGCGATGTGCTGCTGGATTACTGGAGCCAAAGCGTTACCCCCCAGGACAAAATGCACCTCATCATCATCGGCGGCGGCCCCATCCAGCCGGAGCTGGAGGAGCAGGCCCGAAAGCTGGGCCTGCAGGGTCGGGTCACCTTTACCGGCAAGGTCCCCCACGAGGAGCTGGCCCCCTACTACGCCATCTCGGATGTCTATATCACCGCCTCTTTGTCCGACACCAACTCCATCTCCATGCTGGAGGGGATGTGCTCCGGGCTGCCGGTGCTGCAGCGGACAGACCCCCTTAATGCCGACCAGGTGGTGGATGGCGAAAACGGCTATAACTTCAATAACGCCGACGAAATGGCGGCCAAGCTCCGCCAGATCCAGGCCATGGACCCCGCCGCCCTGGCCGCCTTTAAGGAATCGGTCATCCAGTCCATCCGCAACAGCGGCGCCCAGACCCTGGCCAACAACACCCTGGCGGTGTACCGCAGCATCCTGAAAAAGGGCTGAGCCGATCCCCCTGACGTTCCGTGCCTGCGGTGTACCGCAGCATCCCGAAAAAGGGCGGGATCGAGCCCCCTTGGCCTTCAGTATCTGCGGAAAAGGGCCGGCACAAA
>CALGIL010000444.1 GCA_937914895.1 uncultured Angelakisella sp. | reverse complement strand
CCTCTCGGCCATAGCCGCCCTGGTCGCCTCCCTCGCGGGGGGCGTGGATTGAAATCAGTTACGGGCGGAATTGTAGCCCCGGTTCGCTCGTCGCTCCCCTCGCGGGGGGCGTGGGTTGAAATATCCACTGGAACGCGATGCTCTTGTAGGTGAAGCGTCGCCCCTTTTGCGGGGGGCGTAAGTTGAAAAAACCGGGGCCGGGCAGAGCACGGCGGCCGACTGAGAATACGACGCAAGAGGATGGGTGACCATGTCAAAACCCAAGGCCGAAAAGAACAAGGCGGTGGCCTTAAAATACAACATGGAGGAGGATGCCGCCCCCGTGGTCATTGCGGCGGGCTATGGCGAGATTGCCGCCCGCATCATCGACGTGGCCGAAAAACAGGGCGTGCCGGTGTTTCGGGATGACAGCGCGGTGTCGCTGCTGTGTATGCTGGACATTGGCAAAAGCATTCCACCCCAGCTGTACCAGGTGGTGGCGGCCATTTACGTCCAGCTGCTGGAGACCACCAGGCGGATGGAGGGTGCTGTCCCGGACGCCGCACCCCCGGCGGAAGATTCCGCCCCGCATCCCGACAGGCCAAAATGAAAAAACACCAGGAGGCGGTCCACATGCTGGAAAAGGACTATGAGGGATCTGTCTGCGAGGTCAAGACGCTGAAAAACGTCTTTATCGCGGCGGGGCGCATCGACCGTATCGACGGGACGGACCTGGAGATCTCGGACCCGTCGGGCCCCATGCCGCTGCTGCCCTACAAAACCCCGGTCAAAATTTCGGTCTTCAATTCCAGCCTGGGCTTTCGGGTGCTGGCGGGCCAGGTGTACATCTCCAACGAGGAATACATCCAGGTGATGCACACCCTGGATTTTCTGGAATACGAACGCCGGCGCTTTTTCCGGCTGGACATCGAGGCCCCCGCCGTCCTGCTGGTGCGGGGGGAGGCCCCCGATGGGGAGGAGGTCCCCGATGGGGAGGAGACCCCGCCCGAGGAGGTGCCGGTGCGGGTGAAAAACCTCAGCCTGTGCGGTGCCATGTTCGAATCCGGCCGGCGGTACCATGTGGGGCAGGCGCTCTCCCTGCGGATGAAGCTGTACAAAAGCCAGGAGGAGGTCTTTCAGCTGGTCATCCACCGGGGGCGGGAGTGGGAGGGCGTGTACACCTACGGCGCCGAGATTGTGGACCTGAGCCGGCGGGCCGAGCAGAACCTGTGCGCCTATCTTTTTGAACAGCAGCGCCTGCAGATCCAAAGGAATAAGGCCAGGGGACAAAACTGAGGGGCGGTGGGGGACGAATGCGGCAGGAGCCGGAGATACAAAAGGACGACATCGTGTTTGCCCTGGACATTGGGACGCGCAGCGTCATCGGCGTGGTGGGCATCCCCCGGGGCGACATCCTGGAGGTGCTGTGCGTCGAAACTGTGGAGCACACCCACCGCGCCGTGGTGGACGGGCAGATCGAGGACATCCGGCAGACGGCCATTATTGCCGCCCAGGTCAAGGAGCGGCTGGAACGGCAGCTGGATATGCCCCTGACCCAGGTGCACGTGGCGGCGGCGGGCCGGGTGCTGAAGACAAAACGGATCCGGTGGGAAAGCGAGGTGGACGACGGGCGGCCCCTGGGGCAGCAGGAAATTTTCCGGCTGGAATCCCAGGCCGTCCAAAAGGCCTACGAGGAGCTGATGGGGGAGATTGCCGAAGAGGGGCGGGAGCAGGCCTTTTACTGCGTGGGCCACTCCATCATCCAGTACACCCTGGACGGCTACCCCTACTCCACCCTGTCGGGGCACCGGGGCAAAATGGCCGGGGTGGAGCTCATAGCCACCTTTTTGCCCAACGAGGTGGTGGAAAGCCTGTACAGCACCATGCGGCGGGTGGGCCTGGACGTGGCCAGCATCACCCTGGAGCCCATTGCGGCCATCAGCGCGGTCATCCCCAAGGAGCTGCGGCTGCTGAACATCGCCCTGGTGGACGTGGGGGCGGGCACCTCGGACATCGCGGTGGCAAACGGCGGCAGCGTCAGTGCTTACACCATGGCCACGGTGGCCGGGGATGAGATTACCGAGCAGATTATGAAGGAGCTTCTGCTGGACTTCCAGATGGCGGAGCGGGTCAAGCACGCCATGGGGGAGGAGGCCGAGGACATCGAATACGTGGACATTTTGGGGCTGCCCTCCAGCGTGGGGGTCCGGGACCTGCTGGAGCGGGTGGAGCCCGCCGTTGACAACCTGGCCGCGACCATTGCCCAAAAGATCTTGGAGGTCAACGAAAAGCCCCCCATGGCGGTGTTTATGGTGGGCGGAGGCAGCCGCACCCCCGGCCTGTGTGCCATGCTGGCCCGCCATTTGGGCATAGACGCCAGCAAGGTGGCCATCGGCGGCAACAATTATATGAAGCGGCTGATTCAGGCCGACGACGCCTACATTGGGGCCGAGTACGCCACCCCCATGGGCATTGCCCTGACGGCGGCCCCCGGCGCGGGGCGGGAGGACTTTTCCGTCACCCTAAACGGCAAAAAATTCGGCCTGCAAAGCGGGGGCGCCGTCACGGTCATGGAGCTTTTGCTCCGGGGCGGCTTCCAATACGGGCAGATCATGGGGCGGTCGGGCAAAAGCGTCACCTTCGAGCTGGACGGCCAAAAGCGCACCATCCGGGGTCAGCTGCCCACCTTGGCCAGCATTTTGGTGGGCGGCCGGCTGGCGGGCATTACCACCCCCCTGCAGGCGGGGGACGCCATCGAGTTTGTCCCCGCGGTTAGCGGCGCCGACGCCGACACCCGCATCCAGGAGGTGGTGGAGGGCTGGGACCCCTTTGAGGTGACCCTGGACGACCGCACGGTGCAGGCGGGCACCCTGGCCTGGATTAACGGTGAGCCCGCCCGGACGGGCAGGCGCATCGGCCAGATGGACAAGGTGCGGGTGCAGCGGATTTTGACCCTGGAAGACCTGCTGTCAGCCCAGGACCTGTCCGCCCCGCCGGAGTGCATCCTGGTTAA
>CALGIL010000443.1 GCA_937914895.1 uncultured Angelakisella sp. | reverse complement strand
CCTATGCCTCATCTGCCAGTTAAAGCGGGTGCTGCCGGTGCAGGACATGGACAAAATCCTTCATTCCACCGGGGACAAGGAGCAGCTGGCGGCCCTTTACGAGCTGTTTTTGAAGGCCCAGCGGGAGGCGTTCTCCCAGGCGCCGCGCCTGGCGGAGGAGCTGATTGAGGCAGCCTCGGACGTGCCGGAGGGGGAGAACTGGGGCAACGCCGCGGTGGTCATTCAGCTGGCGGCGGACGCACAGCTGCGGCTGCTGATGGCCCAGCGCCTGCTGGACAGCCAGCCCCGCCCCGGCGAAAAAAAGAAATAGGGGCCGCCGCCGTATGAGACTGCGCAGAAAACCCTGGGCAAGGCCGGAGCTTGCCGCCTGCCCCTTTTTTGTGGACGAACCCGCCGCCCTCCGGGGCCGGTGGGCCGCCGCCTTTTCGGCCCCGCAGCCCATGGAGCTGGAGCTGGGCTGCGGCAAGGGGACCTTTATCGCCAGCCTGGCCAGCCGCCGCCGGGAGTGCAACTATGTGGCCGTGGACCTGAAAAGCGAGGTGCTGGCCCTGGCCAAGCGCCGGGCGGAGGAGGAGTATGCCCGGGCCGGGGCGCCGGTGGATAACCTGCTGCTGCTGTCCCAGGACATCGAGCGCCTGCCCCTGATTTTCCAGCCTGGCGCCGACCGCTTCCGGCGGATTTACATCAACTTTTGCAACCCCTGGCCCAAGCCCCGCCACCACAAGCACCGCCTGACCCACACCCGCCAGCTGGGGATGTACCGGGATTTTTTGATTCCTAGGGGGGAGCTGCACTTTAAGACCGACGACGACGCCCTTTTTGAGGACACCCTGGGCTATCTGGCCCAGGCGGGATACGAGATTCTTGCCCTGCACCGGGACCTGCACGCCGCGGGGCTGCCCGGCAACATCCCCACCGAGCACGAGGAGCTGTTTGCGGGCCGGGGGGTGCCCATTAAGTACCTGATCGCCCGGCCCATGGATGCGGACCCACCCCTTGCCGGGAAGGAAGGCGGCCCGGCGGCCCCCTAAGGACAGGATGCAAACAAAAAAGAGGCGGCCTTGGGCCGCCTCAGCTTGTCGAAAAAGTCCTCCGCTGCGCTTCGGCCTTTTACGCCAAGCTGAGCAAAACGGGCATACTGCCCATTTTGCCGCCTGCGGGCGGACCATCCGGCGCACCATGTGCGCCTCGATGCGAAAG
>CALGIL010000442.1 GCA_937914895.1 uncultured Angelakisella sp. | reverse complement strand
AGAGCGGCCACGGCCCCCTCCTGGGGCACCTTGCGCACCGGCACCCCCCTGCGGAAGATCAAAAATTCCCCGGTGCCCCCCGCAATGCCCAGGTCCGCTTCCCGGGCCTCCCCCGGGCCGTTGACGGCGCAGCCCATCACCGCCACCGTCAGGGGCTTTTCCACCCCCTCCAGGGCCTCCTCCACCTCTTTGGCAACGGAGAACAAATCCACCCCGCACCGCCCGCAGGTGGGGCAGGACACCAGGATGGGACGGCGGCGGTCCAGCCCCAGGGCCTCCAGAATATCCCGGGCGGCCCGCACCTCCTCCACCGGGTCGGCGGTCAGGGACACCCGCAGGGTATCCCCGATGCCGTCGGCCAGCAGCGCCCCAAAGGCGGCGGCAGACTTGATGGTGCCCATGCGGGGGGTGCCCGCCTCGGTGACCCCCAGGTGCAGGGGGCAGTCGGTGCGGGCGGCAATTTTGCGGTAGGCCTCCACGGTGGTAAACACGTCGGAGGATTTAATGGCCACCAGATAATCCCGGAATCCCCATTCCTCCAGCAGCTGGATGTTCCACAGGGCGCTTTCCACCAGGGCGTCCGCCGTGGGGCGGCCGTACTGCTGCAGAATCTTTTTTTCCAGCGACCCGGAGTTGACCCCGATGCGGATGGGGACCCCCGCCCGGCCGCAGGCCTCGGCCACCTGGCGGATTTTCTCCCGGTCCCCGATGTTGCCGGGGTTGATGCGCACCTTGTCCGCACCGGCGTCGGCGGCGGCCACCGCCAGCCGGTAATCGTACTGGATGTCGGCCACCAGGGGCATGTCCGGCACGGCGCCCTTAATGGCCGGGATAAGGGCGATGTCCTCCATGGCGGGGATGGCCACCCGGGCAATCTGGCATCCGGCCGCATATAAGGCGCGGGCCTGGGCGGCGTTGGCCTCCAGGTCCCTCGGCGGTGCGCACAGCATAGACTGAATGGCAATGGGGTTCTCCCCGCCCACCGTCACCTGCCCAATGCGGATCTCTCTGGCTTTTCTCCGGTTCATGATTATCCGCCCACCCCCAATAGCTTTGTGATGTCACTAAAGGTGACCACCGCAATAAAGACCAGCATCAGCACCATTCCCACGCCGTGGACCCAGGCCTCGTACTTGGCCGGCACGGGCTTGCGGCGGATGAGTTCGATAAGCAGAAACAGCAGCCGTCCTCCATCCATCGCCGGGATGGGCAGCAGGTTGAAGACGCCCACGTTGATGGTAATCATGGCCACCATGACAAGAAAGGGGCGCAGTCCGGCCGAGGATGCCTCGGAGATGATGGAGGCGGTGCCCACCGGGCCCGAGATCTGGGACAGGCCGTACCGGCCGGTGACAATATCCAGCAGCGAAAACCACACCTGCTTGACCACCGACCCGGTCCACCCCACGGCATAGCCAAGCCTGCCCAAAAAGGTGGGCTGGCTGCCGTAAAACTGCATGTCGATGTTGATGACCTTGGTGCCGTCCGCCTGCTGGGTCATGTCAAACTTATGCCCGGGGATGGAAATAAGCTCCCCCTGGTCCTTCTCCGAGGCGCCAAAGCGGCCCAAAAAGCGGTCCCATCCGGTAAGCGTGGGGTCGGCGCCCCGGAGGACCTCCAGGTCCACCACGCCGTCCTGGTCCCGGATCAGCTGAAAGATCATATCGTTGTAATTGGCGGTGTTGTGGCCGTTGACCCGCATAATGCGGTCCCTGGGCTGCAGCACCTGGGCCGTGGCGGAGCCCTCGTAAAAATCCGCCACCATATTCATGGGCAGCAGGTTCATCTGGGCGGTGATGATGCCCAGCAGCAAAAGGCCCAGCAGGATATTCATGGCGGCGCCGGCAAGGAGAATGATAAACCGCTGCCAGGCGGGCTTATTGTTAAAGGCACGCTCGTCCCCGCTCTCCTCGTCCTCCCCCTCCATGGCCACATACCCGCCGATGGGCAGGGCGCGGATGGAATAGGCCGTCTCCCCCTTTTGGGTGCCAAACAGCTTGGGACCCATGCCGAAGGAAAACTCGTTGACGCGGACCCCAAACAGCTTGGCAAAGGTAAAGTGGCCAAACTCGTGGAGGGTGATGATGACGCCGAACACCAAAACAGTCAAAAGTAAGGTTACCAATGCATCAATCTCCGATCTTCTGCAAGGCGGATATGGGAGGGGGCGAGGAACCTCCCCGCCGCCCACATGCGCCTTGCCTTAGGATACTCTTATTATATGACAGAAATCAGCGGCAAGATGTTAAAAATTATAAAAATGGCGGGAATGATAAACAGCACGCTGTCAAAGCGGTCCATAATCCCCCCGTGGCCCGGCATGATGTTGCCGAAGTCCTTGATGCCGTACTGCCGTTTGATGATGGAGGCGGACAGATCCCCCAGCACGCCCAGCAGCGAAAGGGGCGGCGTCAGCAGCAGCACCCAGGAAATATGGATGTCCACGGGTCTGGTAAAATATCCCACCGGCACAAGCCAGGTGGACACCAGCTGGAACAGCACGCATATAAGCAGGTTTCCCAGCACCGCGGTGACGATTCCCCCCACAAGGCCCTCCACCGTCTTTTTGGGGCTGATGGCGGGGCAAAGCTTGGTCTTGCCAAAAAAGGTGCCCGCAAAATAGGCGCCGCTGTCCGCCCACCAGGCGGACCCCAGGGCGAGAAATAAGTAAAAGACCGCCAGCTGCGCCCCCGCGATGTCCTTGATGAGCACCATGGAGTAAAAGGACATGGTGATGAGGATGGTCATGCAAAAGGCATAGCAGAGCTGCTCTATTCCCAGGGTATCGTGCCGGGCCAGCTGGTAAAGGAAGAGGGCCACCACATAGACAATGCAGATGCGGGCAAAGTGGACCCGCACCGGCCACATCCCCTGGAACATCAGCGCCAGGCAGAACAACAGACTGACCGCATTTAAAAACCGAAACTTTTGCAGCCCCGCCGCGCCCAGCAGCTCCAAAATTGCCATGGCACTGATGAAAAAGAGGATGACGTTAAAGAACACCGTATCCAGCAAAATCAGGACCACCGCCAAAATTCCAAGGCCAACCAGCGAGGATAGAATTCTGGTCCTCATGCCGGCACACCACCTTTTTTTCAGATTTGCCCTGGCAAAAACGTGCCTGCCGCCCGTTGCCAGGGGGCAGGCTGTACAGTCTTTTTTATATGCCGCCAAACCGCCGGTCCCGGCCGGCGTACTGGTCCAGCGCCCAGTTGAGGTGCTGGGGGGAAAAATCCGGCCACAGCACGTGCATAAACACCAGCTCCGAATAGGCGGACTGCCACAGCAGGAAGTTGCTCAGGCGCTGCTCGCCGCTGGGGCGGATAATCAGGTCCGGGTCCCGCTGCCCCGCGGTGTACAGGCTGTCCGACAGGTCCCCCAGGGTGATTTCCTCCGGAACCAGCAGACCGTCGGCGCCGGCCCTTGCCAGGGCGCGC
>CALGIL010000441.1 GCA_937914895.1 uncultured Angelakisella sp. | reverse complement strand
CCCGCCAGGGCACCAAAAAGCCCCCGGAGGGTCACCCCTGCCGGAGGCTTAAAAATTTTGCTGGAAAACCTGCCCTGAACGCCCCCGCTCAGGACAGCTTTGCGATGGCGTCCCGGACGCGGCGGAGGGATTCCTCCCGGCCCAGGACGGCGCACAGCTCGATGCCGCCGCCGGGAGTAAACTGCTTGCCGCTTAGGGCTACCCGCAGGGGATATAAGAGCCAGCCGTTTTTCACCCCCAGCCGCTCGATGAGGGCAAACAGGGCCTCGTGGATGTCCCCGGCGGTCCAGTTCTGTACCCCTTCCAGCACCGGCAGCGCCTTTTCCAGGGCCTCCAGGGAGGTTTGGGGGGTAGTCTTCATCTTTTTGCTGGTGTACAGGCCGGCGTCGTAGTCCGGCACCGCGTCAATAAAGTCCACCTGCTCGGGGATGTCGGACAGCACCTCGCACCGGGCCTGGAGCACCCCCGCCAGTTCCCGGAGGTCGGCACTTTGGCCGTGGACCGTCCGGCGCATCCAGGGCAGGGCCTTGTCGTAAAATTCTTCGGCGGACAGGGCCCGCAGGTAGGACGCGTTAATAAACCGCAGCTTTTGGGGGTCGAAGATGGCCGGGGACTTGGAGATGCCCGCGATGTCAAAGGCGTCAATGAGCTCCTGAAGGGAGAAAATCTCCTGGTCCCCCTTGGGGCTCCAGCCCAGCAGGGCGATGTAGTTAAGCACCGCCTCCTTCAGGTACCCGGCGGCCACCAAATCCTCGTAGGAGGCGTCGCCGTTGCGCTTACTCAGCTTGTGGGTGGCGTCCTTCATCACCGGGGCGCAGTGGATGTACACCGGTACCTCCCAGCCAAAGGCTTCATACAGCAGGTTGTATTTGGGGGTGGAGGACAGATATTCGCTGCCCCGGACCACGTGGGTAATGCCCATGGTGTGGTCGTCCACCACGTTGGCAAAGTTGTAGGTGGGCATGCCGTCGGTCTTCAGCAGGATCTGGTCGTCCAGCTCGGCGCAGTCCACGGTGATGTCCCCGTACACCTCGTCGTGGAAGGTGACGGTGCCCTGGGTGGGCATCTTCTGCCGGATGACGTAGGGGATGCCCGCGTCCAGCTTGGCCTGAATTTCCTCGGGGGTCAGATGGCGGCAGTGGCCGTCGTACCGGGGGGCCATGCCCGAGGCCTGCTGCACGGTGCGCACCTCCTCCAGCCGCTCCTTGTCGCAGAAGCAGTAGTAGGCGGCGCCCTTTTCCACCAGCTCCAGGGCGTAGTCCTTAAACATCCCCATCCGCTGGCTTTGGATATAGGGGCCCACCGGGCCGCCGATGTCGGGACCCTCGTCCCAGACAAGGCCGGTCTCCCGCAGGGTGTTGTAGATGATGTCCACCGCCCCCTCCACCTGGCGCTCCTGGTCGGTGTCCTCGATGCGCAGGATAAAGGTGCCGCCTTTGCTTTTGGCCAGCAGAAAGGCATACAGGGCCGTGCGGAGGTTGCCCACGTGCATATAGCCCGTGGGGCTGGGGGCAAAGCGGGTGCGTACCGTTGTAAACTTCATGTGTCGTACCATCCTTTATTATCAAAAACATAGTTGCGCCGTAAGGGGCTCTATCCCCGCTTAAAGGCCGGCACCAAAACCTCAATAAGGGTCCAGAACAGCTGGTAGATGGCAATGGTGATCCAGGTGAGGGCCTGCATGGACCGGGTAAAGGCGAAAAAGGTGACCAGGGCAAAGCCCACCACCACCGACAGCAGCAGAAGGGCCGTCTCCGCCGTCAGGATGGAATCGCAGGCCTTGGCGGCAGCCACCGCCCGGACATAGGAGGCGGGCTGGCCGGTGTGGACGATGCCCGCCTGCATCTTATCCCTGGGGGCAAGATACCGGTCCACCTGGCTGTGGAGGGCGGCGGGGATGATCTTGATCATCTGGGCGGGAAAATCGTACAGCTGGCTGATGCGCTCCTCGGTGACGTTGGGGTCGGTGCTGTATACGCAGACCGCAATGTCCCGGCTCCACAAGACCTCCAGGGCGCGCTTCATCTGCTGGTCCGCCTTGTAGGAGACGATGAACATGGCCGCGGCCTCGCCGGAATTGGCCACATACAGCACCTGGCGGCCATCCTGGGCGTACTTCTGCTCGGTTTCCAGGGGGGGGATATCCACCCCGTAGTGCTTCATCAGCTCCCGGTTGCCCACCAGCACCCGCCGGCCGTCCACCCAGGCCGAAACGCCCATCCGGTCCTCGTATACAAGGCTTTCCGCCGGGCGCAGGATGTTTTCGCCGGACACCATGTTCCGGAAGATGTCGGTAAGGGTGGAATCGCAGCTGCACAGCACGCTGGCCGCATCCACAATGGCCTGGTCGATGGCCCCGCCCCGAAAGGGCTTGATGCCGTGGAGGGTGATGCTGGAGGAGGGAAAGAGGTCGGAGCATTTAAGAATCACCCCGTTGACCCCGCTGAACTGCTCCACCGTGCCGTAGCCGGACAGGGCGGCGCCCCATTTTTCCAGCCGGCCGTTGACCATGGAGATGGGCAGGTTGGCCGCCAGCACCCCGGCTAAGGGCGCTGTGATGCACAGCGCGGCGGTAAACACCCCGGCCGCCATAAAGACGTCCCGGTTAAAGATATAGGACACCAGGGCCATGACCAGGGCCGCGCCGGCGGTCATGGGGGCCACAATGCGGGAGACATCCTCCGGCCGCCCGGGGGCAAAGGCCTGCTCCAGGTAGCCCCCCAGGGCTTTGACGGGGGCAAAGCAGGCCACCACGGGCTCCTCCTCCACCACGCCGGACACCAGATGGCGGGCCAGGGCGGCGTTGTCCACAAGGCCCACCGTCTGCTTTTCGCCCCGGGCCGCCACCAGGCGGTAGGCATTTTCCACACGCCCGCGCAGCATCAGCTTGCCCACGGTGTTAAAGACCAGCATCAGCGCCGCCATGGGCAGATAGATGTTGGCGCTGTACACCTCGTACAGCTCCGGCCGCATGGCGATGTAGGAGCCCTGCATCAGGCAGGCAAAGACCCCCAGGGCGATGTAGCTGTCGCTGCTGGGCTTCAGCGTAAACAGGGCAATCATCCCGCCGCCCACGGTGTTGCCGCTGGCAATGCCGGACAGGATGACCAGCACCACGGGGATCCACAGGGCAAAGGAGAGGTTCTCGGTCAGAAAGCCGGGCAGGGGCAGCTGGTATTCCGCGGCCGCGGCCAGGTACAGCACCCCCAGTGCGGCAATGAGGTTCACCGCCAGCCGGGCGGTCAGGCTGGTCTTCATCCGGGCCAGCTGCTGGCTGGGGCGCAGGCCCCGCTCCTCTCGGGCCGGTTCCTCGGGGGCCTTTGGCTCCCGGGCCTTGTGCCGGGGCTTTCGCTTCTCCTCGGGGGCTTCCTCCCCAGCCAGGGGGGCGCCGTCCGGGTCCGCGCCGTCGGACAGGCCGGTGATAAAGGCGGCCGCCTTGGCCATCCGGTCGGGGCCCTCGGCCCTGGGGGGCGCGCCCCCCCAAAGGGGTTCATCCGCCGGCTCCTCCCCCAGGGTGATGGTCTCGGTCTTTTTCAAAAGATTTTCCTCAAAGGCGCGGTCAAAGCGGTCGGAGGCGCCGCCTGCGGGAAAGGGGCCCGGCTCCGGAGACTTAGGCTCCGGGGGCTCCGGCTGCCGCTGGGACACGGGGGTCACTGTGGGGGCCGGCGCGGGCTGCCAGCGCCGGGGGGGCTCCTCCGGCTGGGGCTGGCGGGGCGCCTCCTCCCGGTCCCCAAAGGAGAGAAAGCCCTTTTCCTTGTTGTGGTCCAGGGCGCGGCCCAGCAGCTGTTTGTCCTCCTGGGTCAGCTTGGGCCGGGGGGCCGTCGGGGGGGGCTCCTCCTGCAGGGACGTCTTTTTGGCCCGAATCTCGCTGAGAATATCATCCACATTGTAATTTTTGTCAGGCACGGATAAACCTCCTTATGCTGGCGCCTGGGTCGGGTCTGTCTGCTGGGCGCGGTCTATTTTGCCTTGATGCCCTGCCGCTGGCGGGCGATTTCGTACAGGATGACCCCGGCGGCCACCGAGGCGTTAAGGGAGCCCACCTGCCCCAGCATGGGCAGGCTGACCACAAAGTCGCAGTGCTCCCGGACAAGGCGGCTGACGCCGAAGCCCTCGGAGCCCACCACCAGGCCCACCGGGCCGGCAAAGTCGGTCTGGCACCAGGGGGCGCCGTCCATGTCGGCGCAGTAAAACCACATCCCGTGGTCTTTGCGCAGCTCCTCCATGCAGGCGGTCAGGTTGGGCACCCGGACCACCGGCAGGTGGGCCGCCGCCCCCGCCGCCGCCTTGACCGCCGCGGCGGTCAGCCCCGCGCTGTGCCGCTTGGGGATGATGACCCCGTGGGCGCCCGCGGCCTCGGCGGTGCGGATGATGGCCCCCAGGTTGTGGGGGTCTTCGATGCCGTCGCACAGTACCAGCAGCAGGGGGCCGTCCCCCGCCGCCGCCACCACATCCTCCAGGGCGGCATAGTCCCAGGCGGCCACCACCGCCGCCACCCCCTGGTGGCTGTCCACCCCGGTCAGGGCCTGAAGCTTTTGGGCGGTGGCGTCCTTGACCGGAATCCCCCGGTCCTTGGCCATGGCCACAATGCGGCCCAGGGGCCCCCGGCCCGGTCCCGACTGGACATAGACGCACTCCACCGTCCGCCCGGAGCGCAGAAGCTCCAGCACCGGATTGCGTCCGGCAACGGCGGCGGGCGCTTCGTTGGTTTCATTCATAAAGGCTGCCCTCATTTCCCTGATTCAAAGCTGGGTCCGGCACCCCGCCGGCGGAAAGGCCCCGGGGGCGCGGTTACCTATATAGTATAGCATAAAAACCGCGGCACCACCGCAGGGGCGCAAAGCGCCAGGTGCGCCAGCCCCCTTTATGGCACAATGCCCCCAAAACCCGCTTGCAAAAGCTTTGATTCCCCAAGCGGGCGGGGTTATTCCGGCCTATATATTAGGACACACGGCACCACGGCCCAGCGGATGAAGCTATTATAGCACACAAGATTGTCGATGAAAATAGGAGGGGGGCCCTTCGGGGAGTTTGATGCCCTGGCGGGCGGGGGTGCGTTACCGCTATGTTGGCCCAAGGGGCCAAACCCTTTTCGCCCTGCCGGGCGGGGACTGTTTTTAGCTAAGGCATCGCTTCTCTACTCTTTGGGACATTGCCTATACCCTCTTTGCCTGACGGGCCTCATGGATATAGCTTTCTTGTTGTCCGTCCTGGTCGTGGCGTGGGTCGGCTTTTGCTTGTTACTTTCCAACAATGGAAAGGTACCAAAGATTGACGGAGGACCCTACGGGGTGCTTCTTTTTATTGCTATGCTTTGTAACCAAGCCAACCTTTCTCCACTT
>CALGIL010000440.1 GCA_937914895.1 uncultured Angelakisella sp. | reverse complement strand
GGCGGGCCGCCTGCTTCCCCCCAGGGAGAGCCGGACAACTCCGCTGCGGCGCCCCCGGAGACATCCCAAGCCCCGTCGCCGCCGGAGCCCCAAAGTCCGGAGGGCGGGGAGAGCGTTCCGGCGGAGGCGGCAATGGCCGAACCCGGCGATTTGGCGGTACCCGTTCAAATCGCCACCGAAGCCGAAGCCCCCCAGGCATACAAAGCCATGGCGGGCCCTGGGGCGGCGGGAACCCAGACGGACCTGGATTTTTACCTTGCCTGGATGGACGGCCTGAAGGGCGCTGACGTCATCGCCATGTATGGCTGCGCCGGGCCCGTTGGGGAATACACCCCGGGCACCATGAGCCTGCAGGACAGTCAGGCCCTGTTCCAAAAATTGAAAACCATACGGCCCACCCTGTTGTCTCAGGCAGAGTTAAAGAACCCACCCACCGGCGGAGCCATGAGCCTTTCCATCCAGACGGGGGACGAGCGGGCCGTTCTCACCTTTAACGGCCCGTGGTTTGTGGTGTACCTGGCCAGCCAAAACAAGCTGTGGGTCTTTGACGCGGAGCAAGAGCAGGTGCAGGATGCCTGCGGCGAAATTATGGAAACCCTCTCCGACAACATGAACCTGAACGCCGGTGCCCCGCCGCCCCTGTACTACGGCACTTACCTCTACGAAAACGGCGGCGAGGCGGTGGACAGCCTTTATGCCGTCAACACCCAGTCCTATGTCATGGCCCGGGTGACGGATTATGGGGGGATGAAGCGCATCCTTTCGGGCCTGCAGGAGTACCAGCCGGACGGCACAAATCCCGACGGCCTTGGCTTTTTGGTGCGGACCAAAAACCACCGGACCTATGTCTACCTGGACGGCAGCGACGCCGCCCTGACCAAAAGCTGCCTTGCCGCCCTGGGCAATGCGCCCCTCCACCCCAGCTGGATCATCCATATGAACCCCGGCAGGATCGTTTCGGCCAATGGCATCACCAAACGGCAGACCCTGGACGCCCTGGCAACTTTCCTCAAAGAGAAGGTCATTGTCCAGCCGGAGACAAGGAGCCAGACCGGCCCCGCCAACCTGGATATGCCGGCGGGCCTGTTTACCCTAAAGCTGGAATTTGACAGCGGCGTCATCTATGACATCAGCGGATACGACTATCTTGACGGCACCGGGCCGCTGTCCATTTACACCAGCGACCTGGATACCACCATCCATTACAAGATGACGGACGCCACCGCCCTTGGCCAGTATATCAAACAGTTAAAATAGCCGCCGCGCAGCCTGTTCCGCGAGGGGGGCCGCCCCCCCCGTGGGGTCTGTCCGGCAATTTTTGGCTGCTTTTTACTGCTGGAAAATAACAAACAAAAGCCAGCCCACGCCACGGCCGGGGCGGACAGCAGGAAAGCTGTATCCATAGGGACCCGCCGGCGGCGGGAAAAGACATATGTAGGGCGCGGCTCCCGCGCCCCCGGCCTTCCCGGGGAGAAGGCCCGTTTTGCGTCGAAAGGGGAATTATTGCAGAAGGTTGGAGGAAACCGAGTCAACCACGTTGTTGACGACGCCTCCGATTGCTTTGGCCGCCTGGTTTGCGGTCTTTTTCATTTTGCGGCGCGCGCCCTTCATGGATCTTGCGTTCATGGCGTAGGCCGTCGCGCCCGCAGCCAGCGAAACTGCGGCGATGCCCGCTGCTGTGGGAATTATGCTCTTTTTCGGCATAGTCTTGTGCTCCTTCCGGCAGAAAGTCTCCCATCCGCCCTTTGTCATCTAAGGGCAGCGGAAGCATCCCTGCAAAGATTATTTTATCCGGCGGCGCAAAGACTACCCTCGTCACTTTCTGGCAGATTTGTTGGCGCGGGGCTGCCTGTAAAGTCTTTTTGTTCTACCTTTTGATGATGTTTGCCCCCATACAAGCGGGAACTTTGTGCATTTTCATGGTTCTTGCCGGACTGGCCCCTCGTTTTTCACTTTTTGCTGGTAAACCTGCCCAGCGTTTGGCATACTGGTAACAGGACTTTATGGTGATATCCCATAGTTTTTCCCGCGGCCGGCACGGCGTCTTTCTGTTTTGCGCCGGACAGCCCGGCGGGCGTATACTGAAAAAGCAAGAGAGGGATTTTTATGACACAGCGGCCCCTGCGCGTAGCGGCCATCCACGACCTGTCCGGCTTCGGCCGGTCCTCCCTGTCGGTCATCCTGCCCGTCCTGTCGGTGATGGGGGTGCAGGTGTGCCCGGTGCCCACGGCGGTTTTGTCCACCCACACCGGCGGCTTCGGCGACCCGGTGCTGCGGGACCTGACGGATTATATGGGCCCTGCCTTGGAGCACTACCGGCACCTGGGCATCCAGATGGAGTGCGTCTACACCGGCTACCTGGGCAGCGCGGAGCAGACCCGCCACTGCCGCGACTTTTTTGACGCCTATCCCGACGCCCTTATTGTGGTGGACCCGGTGATGGGGGACCACGGCAAGCTGTACCGCAGCTTTACGGGGGAGATGGTGGA
Organism: uncultured Angelakisella sp.; assembly: GCA_937914895.1. Lineage (GTDB taxonomy): Bacteria > Bacillota > Clostridia > Oscillospirales > Ruminococcaceae > Angelakisella. Next base: position 1,465 of record CALGIL010000440.1, on the reverse strand, counting down.
GGGCCTCCGGGGTTTGGTGCAGCGGGCGGAGGTCATCACCCCCAACGTCACCGAGGCCTTTCTGCTTCTGGATGAGGCGCATACCTCGGGGCCCATCTCCACCTCCGCGGCCCGCAGCCTGCTGGCGCGGCTGGGCGCCATGGGCCCCGGCCGGGTGGTCATCACAGGCGTCACCCTGGCCACCGGGGAGTACTGCAACCTCTGCTACGACCGGGAGCACAACTCCTACTGGAAGTCGGTGTCCGACTATCTGCCGGTGGCCTACCCCGGCACCGGGGATATTTTTGCGTCGGTGCTGACGGCGTCGCTGCTGGGGGGGGACAGCCTGCCCATGGCCATGGACCGGGCCACCCGGTATGTGGAGCTGACCATCAAGACCACTTACAGCTACAGCCCCGACCCCCGGGAGGGCGTCATGCTGGAGCGCACGCTGGAGTGGCTGACCCGCAAGGAGGCCGCCAAGGGATTCCTCACCCTGTAATTTTTCAGTCCGCGAGGTGTATGTTTGTGAAAAAATCCAGGATTACCGTATACGACATGGCGGTGGTGGGCCTTTTGGCCGCCATGGTCTTTGTCTCCACCATGTTTCTGCGCATCCCCATCACCACCCCCACCGGCCCCACCCAGCTGAAGATAGCCAACGGCCTCTGCCTTTTGTTTGCCATCCTCTTTGGCAAGTGGCGGGGGGGCCTTGCCGCGGGGCTTGGCTCCATGTTCTTTGACCTGTTTTCGGAATATATCCAAAGTGCACCCACCACCTTTGTCAACTTTTTCATCATGGCCTTTGTCTGCGGGCTGATTGCCTACGGCGGCGGTGCCCAGGGCAAAAACCCAAAGCGCAACACCCTGGCTGCGGCGGCGGGGGCTTTTACCTACACGACGCTGTACTACACAAAGCAGGTCATCGGTTCCATGCTGGTGGGCAGCGCCTTTGTGCCGGCCCTGCTGGCCAATGTGCCCAAGCTCATTACCTCCTGCATCAACGCGGTGTTTGCCGTGGTCATCGCCAGCCTGCTGGCCCCCATTCTCCGGCGGGAGCTGGCCAAGGCGGGGGTCCTGCGCCACGTGGACAAATAGCGCCCGGCCGCGCTGTCCAGCCCCCTCCGGGGGGTGATGCCCTGGCGGGCGGGGTCTGCGCTGCCGCGATGTTGGCCCCTAAGGGCCAAGCCAAAGCCCTCTTTACGCCTCCGGCGGGGTTCTCCCTCCGGGGGTTTTTGATGCCCTGTGGACGGTCGCTATGGGCATAGCTTTCCTGTTGTCCGTCCTGGCCGTACCAGGGGGTGCCTTTTGCTTGTTACTTTCCAGCAATGGAAAGTAACCAAAGATTGCCGGGGTTCCCCCGGACCCCAAGGGCGTGGGTGGGGCTGCTCGCCCCACACCCCCGATGCGGCGGGCGGCTATGTTGGTGCACCCCCATCAGGACCCTCGGCAAATGCCGCAGATGGAGCATGGATAAACAGAACGC
>CALGIL010000439.1 GCA_937914895.1 uncultured Angelakisella sp. | reverse complement strand
CGCACAAACAGGCCATTCTCCCGCTGCTGGACGCTTTTTGGAAAAAGCCCCCTGGACCCCCAAAAACCTTAAGCAAAAGGGCGGCCCCATCTTGTAAGATGGGGCCGCCCTTTTGTCTAAAGTTCTTGAGGATTCTAAGGAACTTCTTTCAAGAAGTTCCTTAGGAAAAGCCGCCTACTCCACCGAGAGGATGAGGTAGTAGACAGGCTGGCCGCCGGGGACGAGGGCCAGGTCCACCTCTTTGGGCAGCTTATCGCGGACGGCCGCTTCCAGCTCCCGGGCCTGTTCCTCGGCCACATCCTGGCCATAAATGAGGGTAACAAAGGAGGAATCCTTTTTCAGCAGGGCCCTGGTCAGGCGGACGGCGGCCTTTTTCAGGTCCTTTTCGGTAAAGGCGACCCTGCCGTCCTCCAGGGCCAGCAGCTCGCCCTCCTTAATTTTATATCCGTCATACTCGCTGTCCCGGGCCGCAAAGGTAATCTGCCCGGTGCCCACATGCTGGGCGGCCTTGGTCATGGCAAGCAGGTTATCTGCGGCCTCGGCGTCGGGGTCAAAGGCCAGCATGGCGCTTAGCCCCTGGGGGATGGTCCGGGTGGGGATGACCTTGATGGTGCGGGTCTTGCAGATCTTGGCGGCCTGCTCGGCGGCCATGATGATGTTTTTGTTGTTGGGCAGCACAAAGACGGTGGAGCTGGGGGTGGCCTCCACGGCCTGGAGAATATCGTCGGTGCTGGGGTTCATGGTCTGGCCGCCGCTGACCACGTGGTCCACGCCCAGGTCGGCAAACAGCTGATGGATGCCCTCGCCGGCGGCCACCGCCACAAAGCCGTAGGGCCGGTCGGGGTCCACGGGGACCTTGTTCTGCTTTTGGGCCGCCACGGCCTTTTGCTGCTCCTCGTGCTGCAGGCGCATGTTGTCAATTTTCAGCTTGGTCAGCATGCCGTGCTTCAGGGCCGCCTGAATGGCGCTGCCGGGGTTGTCGGTGTGGACATGGCACTTGATGATGTCGTCGTCGTCCACCACCACGGCGGAATCGCCGATGGATTCCAGATAGGCCCGCAGCTTCAGGGAATCCCGGGTTTTGTCGTTTTTGATGACGATAAACTCGGTGCAGTAGGTAAAGGTGATCTCCCCCGCAAACTCGCCGGCGGCGTTGTAGTCCGGGTGGATGGAGGCCGCGTCCTTTTCATCCCCGCCCTGGGACAGGGGGGTGATGGGCCCGCCGTCAAAGACGGCGGCCATGCCCTTGTAAATGCACAGAAGACCCTGGCCGCCCGCGTCCACCACCCCGGCTTTTTTCAGCACCGGCAGCAGGTCGGGGGTCTTTTCCAGGGCGGCGGCGGCGCTGTCCAGCATCAGCGTCCACAGCTGTGGGACGGGCATATCCGGGGTGACGGCGGCCCGGGCCGCCTCGGTGGACAGGCGCGCCACGGTCAAAATGGTGCCCTCGGTGGGCTTCATCACCGCCTTGTAGGCGTTTTCGACACCGATTTGCAGGGCCTGCACCAGGTCCTGGGCGTCGGCGGTCTCCTTGTCCCGAAGCCCCTTGGAAAAGCCCCGGAAGAGCAGCGAGGTGATGACCCCCGAGTTGCCCCGCGCCCCGCGGAGCAGCGCCCCCGCGGCGGCATGGGCCACCTCGTGGACGGTGGCCGAATCCGGCAGGGCCTGCAGCTCCTTTTTGGCGGCGCCCATGGTCATGCTCATGTTGGTGCCGGTATCGCCGTCGGGCACCGGGAAGACGTTAAGGGCGTCCACCCGCTGCCGTTCGTTTTGGATATAATTCGCTCCGGAGATCATTGCGTCCCGCAGCATCATTCCAGTAATCAAACGTGTTACGCTCCTTTCGGGAAGGCGCGCGCAAGCCCCGCGCAGCCGCCCCCCGGTATGTTCGTGGGCCCTGGGGACAGCGCTACTGGGTCTTCATGGAATCCACAAAGACGTTGACCTTTGCCACGGCAAAGCCGGTGGATTCCTCCACGGTGTACCGGACCTTGTGGACAATGCTTTTGACAATGGCGGAAATATTGACGCCGTAGGTGACCGTGATGTGCAGGTCCACCACCAGCTTGCCATCCTGGGTGCGCACCCGCACCCCCTTGTCGGGGGCCTCATGCTTGCTGACCACGGACTTCAGCCCCTGGACGGCGGACCCCATCATCCCCGCCACGCCGTAGCATTCCGACGCGGCCCGCCCGACTAAATTGGCAAAATATTCCTGCGATATTTCAACGGTACCCATTGCCGTTTCAAATCCGATCATGCAGTTTGCCTCCCTTTTTACAGAATCCGGATTACCAATCCCCTATATTATAGAAAATATCCCGTTCGGTTGCAACTATATTGGCGGAAAAATCTCGGGAGAAGCAGACAATGCCCCGGCGGTACAAAATGGGGATCAGGGGCGTCTGCTGCCGGATGAGGGCATCCAGCTGGGACATGGGGGCCTCGCCGGCCTTTACCCGGTGGTACAGCTCCTCCAGCTCCTGGCTTTGGGCAGCGCCGGCGCCCACGGTACCAGTATTGGTCAGAAGGTCCAGAATATCCAGATTATAGGGGACGCGGCTTTCGCCCAGGTACAGGTCGTAATCCCCGGCCGCAATCCGCCCAAGATAGGCGTCAAAGGGCGCTTTTTCCACCACGGTCCGGATGCCCGCCTGCTCAAAGGACGCGGCAATCAGCTCCGCGGCGGCGGTGCGGGTCTTGTTTTCCTGGTTGACCAGCAGGCGCAGGGTAAGGGGGGACTGGCCCGCGGTGCGGTAGCCGTCGGTGTCCCGGGTGCCGTAGCCCAGCTGGTCCAGGATGTCGTCCGCGCGGTCGGCCCCCGGCTCCGGTCCGGTAACGGCGCTGCCGCCGTAGGAGGGGCGGATGGGGGAATAGGCCACCGAGGCAAAGCTCATCTGGGTCTTTCGGTTGATGTCGTCCCGGTCCACCAGGGCCGACAGGGCGGCCCGCATCCGGGGCTCCGCCAGGGCGCCCCGGGCATTTACGCCCAAAAAGACCAGGCTGCTCATCTGCACCTGCGGGTGCCCGGTGCCCAGCCCCAGGTTCAGCTCGCTGCGCAGGTCGGAGTACATCAGGTCGATGGTCTTTTCCATGACGCCGTAGCTTTGGGATTCCAGGTCCCCCGCCTCCACCAGATCAACCCGCCGGACATTGCTGACCGGGGTATAGTAGGCGCCGTTGGCCAGCAGGGCCGTGCCGTCGTCGCTGGGGGCGTACCGCCCGCCGCCCATGGGAATGGGCAGCTCCCCGGTGTTCAGCTTAACCACGGGAAAGGTCAGGGAGCGGTCGAAGTAAATGTCCGGCCGGGCAAGGGTGAACACCACCGTGGCGTCGTTGGGGGCCTGGACGTCGGTTACCTGCCCCAGGGCCGCCCCAAAGCGGCTGCCGGCGGCGGCCAGCCCGTAGGAATAGACCACATCCTGGGCGGTGACGGGGGACCCGTCAAAAAATCGGGCGTCGGGACGCAGCCGGGCAATCCACTGGGCCCCGTCCCGGGTCAGCTCCTGGGCCAGACGCGGCTGCGCCTTGTAGGCGGGGTCCAGGGCGGCCAGGCTGTCGTAAATCAGATTGGTGACGTAAAAATTCTGCAGGGTGACGCAGGTATAGGGGTTCAGGCTGTCGGCGGGGTCGTAGGGCACCCGCACCACCTGGGGGGAGGGCTGGGCCGGCGGGGCGGCGACGGGTCCCTCCCCGGCCTGCACCGTCTCGGCCTCCTGGGGCGCGCCGCAGGAGGCCAGCAGCACCGCCGCGGCCAGCAGCAGCGGCAGCAGACGGCGAAAAGCAGTCATGGCGCGGCCTCCTTTGCTCGGTATCATTTACTCCAGGTTGATCCGCTGGATCCCGGCGGCGCGGCCGGTGGCCGGGTCAATGTCCAGCAGCGCCCCGGACAGGCGGCAGCCGCCGGGGTCGTTTTCAAAGCGGGTGGGCAGCCCCGTGCGCAGCCTGCGGATGGCAAGCTCCGGTTTTACCCCCAAAACGGACTGAAAGGGGCCGCACATCCCAAGGTCGGTAATATAGGCGGTGCCCCCGGGCAGAATGCGCTCGTCGGCGGTCTGGATGTGGGTGTGGGTGCCCGCCACCGCCGACACCCGCCCGTCCAGATAAAACCCCAGGGCCACCTTTTCGCTGGTGGCTTCGGCATGAAAATCCACCAGGATGACGGGGGCGTCGATGCGGGGCAGCAGGGCGTCCATGGCGTCAAAGGGACTTTGGTGCCAGTCCATAAATACCGAGCCCAGCAGGTTGACCACCGCCACCCGGGGCAGCCCCGGCTTGTCAAAAACAGTCCAGCCCCGGCCGGGGGCCTCGGGGTGCAGGTTGGCCGGGCGGATGATGTCCTCCCGATCCTCCAGCATGGGGTAGATCTCCCGCCGGCGCAGGCCGTGGTTGCCCAGGGTGAGGATGTCCACCCCGGCGTCAAAAAGGGCCTGGGCCTCCGTGGGAAGGATGCCGTTGCCCTCCGAGGCATTTTCGCCGTTGGCCACAATGAGGTCCGGCGCGTACAGCTGCCGCAGGCTCCGCAGCCGCCGGCAGACAAAGCCGGTGCCGCCGCGGCCCACCACATCGCCCAGCATAATAATCCGCACGGCGCGCCCTCCTTATCATAGCGCTAAAAAATGAATGAACGGTGGTATATTCACTTTTTAGCGCTATTAGTGCTACCAATTGTAGCAGATTGCAAGGGAAAAGGGAAGAAGGGGGTGGGACTTTCTGAAAGCCGGGAAATTTTGCCTGCCGCGGGCTTTGCTTTTATCAATAGTTTGTTTTTCTGCTCTGCAAGGTGTGGCCTCAAAGCCTCTTTGCCCTCCGGGCGGGGGGCCTTCGGGTGGGGGTTGTGCCTTGCGGGCAGGGCTTGCTTTTAGCCAAGGTATTGCTTCTTTACTCTATGGGGTGTGACCCCAAATCCTCCTACGCCTCCGGCGGGGCTCCATGGA
>CALGIL010000438.1 GCA_937914895.1 uncultured Angelakisella sp. | reverse complement strand
CCGGTATACCGGCGGCCGGATGGTGCTCCTACTCCTCTTTCGGGGGCTCGGGGGGCTTCTCCTGGGCCTCCTCCGTCCTGTCGGGCTGCGGGTATTGCTGAAAATCGCCGGGGGTCCACCGGCCCCGGGTGTCCGGGGGGGCGGGGTGCTTCCTTTGCCAGCGGCGGTACAGCCGGCGGCCCAGCAAAATCAGCGCCCCAAGGATGGCGGCGTATACAAGAATCACCGGGCCTTCCTCGATGAGGAAAAACAGCAGGCCCTCCAGGGCGGCGCCCAGCTTTTTGACGGACCGGCCAAAGGACGCCCCCAGGCGCTCGCCAAAATTCCTGGGCTGGGCCTTGCGCAGGTTGTATTCGGCCACCTCCCGCAGGGTGATGTTGAGGAAGGAATAGCGCACCTGGCTGTCCATGCGGCTGAGGGATGCGGTCAGGGATTCAATCTCGTACCGCACCTGGGACAGGGCGGATTCCAGGGTGATGACGTCCTCCAGCTTTTCCGCCTTTTCCAAAATGGCCAGCAGCCGCTCCTCCTGGATCTTCAGGGTGTCCAGACGGGCCTGGGCGTCCATATAGCCGTCGGTGATGTCGTCCACGCTTTCGCTTTGGGAGACGATGTTGCACAAGCCGCCCACTTTACCGGTGACCTCGTCCAGACGGTCGGCGGGGATGCGGGCGTACACCTGGGCGGACCGCTCGTAATACTGCCCCGAATAGTACAGGCTCTGGCCGTCCACGCTCTGGCTTTGGATGTAGCCCCCCGCCTCGGCAATCATCCGGGCGATGGCGCTCAGGCTGTCGTCAAACTCCATGGTCTCCAGGGACAGGTCGCTGTGGCGCACCACCTTGCGGTCCTCCAGGGGCACATAGGCGCCGCCTTCGGCCTCCGGGGCGGGGCTCTCCCCGCTCTGGTCATAGCCCTTCTCCTCCGCCGCCGCCCGGGCGTCGTAGCCGCCAAACCCGGCGGAGGCGCGGGGGGCGCCGCTGTCCTGGGCCGCCTGGCTGGGGGCGGCGGGTTGGGTCACATAGCTGCTGTCGGCGCCGCTGCCGCACCCGGTCAAAACCAGGGTCAGGGCCAGCACGCCGGCCAGGGGCAGGGTCCAAAGCTGTCTTCGTCCACCGTTCATGGGGGGACCTCCTATCCTGTGTTGATGGGGATTCATCCCATCAGTGGCAAATTCCCCCCGTTTTTCTGCCTGGGCGGCAAAAAAAGGCATTTGCCCGCCCCGCCCGATTACTCGGTGATGGCCTGCACCTTATCGTACAGGCAGTGGTATTTGGGGGGCACCACCCGGTTTTGATGGTAGCTGCCAAAAAACCAGCCCTTAAAACGGCAGGTGCGCTGGACCTCGTCCAAAAAAGCCACCAGCAGGTTGACGTCCTCGTACCGCTGGGTGATGCACACCTCGATGTTGGTGGGGGCCTGGTGGGACACCACATAGTCCACCTGGTTGTCATGGGCCGCCAGCACCTCCCGGAATCGGGGCAGTTCCTCCTCCCGGGGCAGCTCCTGGGGCCACCAGGTCTGCCCGGCCTCCCGCTGGGCGTAGTCGTCGCTGTGGCCGCCGCCCAGGGCCAGGATGGACTGGCCCTGAAGGGTATAGACCTGCCCCCGCATCAGGTGCCAGAGGTTTCCGTCCAGGTGGCGGGCGGGCGCCCCGCCCAGCTCCTCCACCGGGTACCCGGCCAGCAGGTCCAGGTTGTCATGGGTCCCCTCCACAAACAGGGTCTGAAATTTGCGGCGGCCAATCCAGCGCAGGAGCTTCTTCTCCTCGTCGGAGCCGCTCCACAAAAAGCCGAAGTCGCCGCAGACCACAAGGGCGTCCCCCTTGCGCAGCCGGGCGGCCGGGCCCTTTTGCAGCCGGGCCCTGTCCCCGTGGATGTCGCCGGTGACATAGATCATAAACGATGGGTCTCCTTCCGGATATTCTTTGGGGCAGTACCGCCGGGGCCGCTAAGCCCCGCGCGGTGATGCTGCCGGCACTCCCTTGGCCCTTATGCTTTGGACAGGGCCTGGTCCAGGTCCGCCAGAATGTCCCCGATATTTTCGATGCCCACCGAGATGCGCACCGTGGCCCCGGAAATGCCGCTGGCGCGAAGCTGTTCTTCCGTCAGCTGGCTGTGGGTGGTGGTGGCGGGGTGGATGACCTGGGTCTTGGTGTCCCCCACGTTGGCCACGTTGGCCGCCAGCTCCAGGGCGTCAATAAACCTGCCCCCCGCGGCCCGGCCGCCGGAAAGGTTAAAGGTAAACACCGCGCCCCCCCGGCCGCCCAGGTACTTGTCCGTCAGGGCTTTGTAGGGGCTGTCCGCCAGGGCGGGGTAGGACACGGCATCCACCTTGGGGTGCTTTTGCAAAAATTCGGCCGCCGCCAGGGCGTTTTCGCAGTGCCGGCCCATGCGCAGGCCCAGGGTCTCCATGCCGTGGAGGATGAGGTAGGCGCTGAAGGGCGCAAGGCAGCCCCCCACGTCCCGCAGCACCAGGGCCCGCAGCCGGGTGGCAAAGCCCGCGTCGCCAAAATCCCTGCCAAAAACCACCCCGTGATAGCTGTGGTCCGGCTGGTTGTACTGGGGGAACCGGGGATTATCCAAAAACCGGAAGGTGCCGCAGTCCACCGCCACACCGGCCAGGGAGGTGCCGTGACCCCCCAAGAACTTGGTGGCCGAATGGATGATGATGTCGGCGCCCCACTCCTTGGGCCGGATGAGGGCCGGGGTGGTAAAGGTGGAATCCACAATAAAAGGGATGCCGTGCTGCCCGGCAAGGTCCGAAAGCATGGCAAGGTCGGCCACGTTGGCGTTGGGGTTGCCCACCACCTCCACAAACAGCGCCTTGGTTTTGGGGGTAATCTGCGCCTCCCAGGCCGCCCGGTCGTTCCCCTCCACAAACTTTACCTGGATACCCAGGTTGCCCAGGGTGACGGCAAACATATTGATGGCGCCCCCGTAGATGTTTAAGGAGGACACCACCTCGTCCCCGGCCTTTGCCAGGTTGAGGATGGTGGAAAAAATGGCGGCGTGGCCCGAGGAAAAGGCCACCGCGGCCACGCCCCCCTCCAGGGCGGCCACCCGCTGCTCCAGCACCCCCACGGTGGGGTTGCCCAGGCGGGAATAAATGTTGCCGCCGGCCTTCAGCTCAAACAGGTCCTGGGCCTGCTGGGTGGACTGGAACATATAGGCGGAGGACTGATGGATGGGGGGCTCGGTGCTGCCCTCCACAGGATCGGCCCGAAAGCCCGCGTGGAGGGCCAGGGTATCCAGCCCGTACGTCGTTTCGTTCATTTGGATGCACTTCCTTTCAGTATATAGGCGGAATAGGCGGGCGCCTGATTGTTCATAATTTATTGGTAGGCAGAGCCTGTCCGCTTATGGTATAATTTAGTTGTCTTTCCTTTCCTCCGGTGGAAGGGTATAAAGACCGCCGGGGGTTTTGATGCCCTGCCGGGCGGGGCCCCATGGATACAGCTTTCCTGTTGTCCGTCCCGGCCGTGGCGTGGGCAGGTTTTTGCTTGTTACTTTCCAGCA
>CALGIL010000437.1 GCA_937914895.1 uncultured Angelakisella sp. | reverse complement strand
GGGGTCTGGCGCCGATAGGCGCCGAATCCAGGCTTTGCGGCCCGCAAAAGGCGCGGCAAAGGGCCTGGCCGGGGGCTGGTGGCGGCAGTGCCGTATGATGGGGGGCAATGCAATTGATGACGCTGTGGGATGGAAAAAGCACCGAACAGCCGGGGACGAAAAAAATGCGAATCCACATTGGCGGCATGACCTGTACCAACTGTGAGCGCCGCATCCACCGCGCCCTGTGTCAGACCCCCGGCGTAAAATCGGCAAGGGTAAGCTATGGCGGCGGGTTTGCCGACGTTGTATTTGACCCGGATGTCACCGATTTATCCAAACTGCAAAAAGCGGTGGAGGATGCGGGGTATTCGGTCGCGGCCGGTCCCGCCGCCAAGGGGGCGGACGCTGGCCGCACCGCGGGGCTGCTGCTGATTATTGTCGCGCTGTACGCCGTGCTTTCCCAGTTTGGAATCCTGAATTTTTTTGCGCCGGGCAAGCTGGCCGAAGCAAACATGGGCTATGGGATGCTGTTTGTCATCGGGCTGCTTACCTCGGTGCACTGCGTGGCCATGTGCGGCGGCATCCACCTGTCGCAGACGGTTGGGAAAAGCGGGCTTGCGCCCACGGCATGGTACAATCTGGGCAGGGTGCTTTCTTATACGGCCGTGGGGTTTGCCGTCGGCGCCCTGGGCTCGGTAATCTCCTTTACGGCTGCGGCCCAGGGTGCCTTAAAGCTGGCGGCGGGCGTGTTTATGGTTATCATGGGCGTCAATATGCTGGGGCTGTTTCCGGCTCTTCGAAAGCTGACCATACGGCTGCCCCACATTCACACGGGCAGCAAAAGCCCGCTTATTGTCGGCCTGCTTAATGGGCTGATGCCCTGCGGCCCCCTGCAGGCCATGCAGATTTACGCCCTGTCCACAGGCAGCCCCATAAAGGGCGCGCTGTCCATGCTGCTGTTTGCGCTGGGCACCGTTCCACTCATGTTCGGGTTGGGCGCCCTGAGCTCTCTTTTTGGCAAAAGGTCTTCGCACAAGCTGATGACGGCCGGCGCCGTGCTGGTGGTGGTATTGGGGCTGTCCATGCTTTCCCAGGGGTGGAGCCTATGGGGCTTTTCGCCGCTCTATGCCCCCGGCGGTGCGGGCGGCGGGCAAAGCGGGGGCCTGGTCCGGATGGAGGACGGCATACAGGTCGCCCATTCGACCCTGCAGCCCGGCCAATACCCGGCCATCACCGTGCAGGCCGGAATCCCCGTCAAGTGGGAAATTGACGCGCCAAAGGGCAGCATAAACGGGTGCAACCAGTCTGTCACCATCCCCGAATATGGAATTAAGCATGAGTTTAAGACAGGCGAAAACATCATCGAGTTTACGCCCGCCGGCACGGGGACCTTTCCGTACAGCTGCTGGATGGGCATGATACGAAGCACCATTACCGTGGTAGAGGGAGGACAAGCAAAATGAAAAGGATTATTCCGTTTGCGCTGATTTTGGGTTTGGTCTTTATGACCGCCTGCGCCGCCGAAAACAGCGGCACCTCAAAAACCGGTGGGGAAAGCGTCAAGGACGCGGACATCGTCATCCCGCTGGCCGACATCGATGACAAGGCGGCGTTTTATCCCGCCGAGATTGACGGCACCCGGCTGGAGGTCATTGCCGTAAAGGCCCCGGACGGAACGGTGCGCACGGCCTTTAATACCTGCCAGGTCTGCTATGATTCGGGGCGCGGATACTATGAGCAGGACGGCGACGTGCTGGTCTGCCAAAACTGCGGCAACCGCTTTCCCATGAGCCGTGTGGAGGTCGAATCCGGCGGCTGCAACCCCGTGCCCATTTTTGATGGGAACAAAACCGTTGACGAAAGCAGCATTACCATCCCGCTGGAGGTCCTTAAACAGGCGGCGGTGATTTTCAGCAACTGGAAAACCAATGCCTGAAGACGAAT
>CALGIL010000436.1 GCA_937914895.1 uncultured Angelakisella sp. | reverse complement strand
TAACCTCCATCCGCTTGCGGAATCAAAGGTTCCGAGTGGGTCCCGGGAACATTGAACCATCAAATGCTTCCGCCACAGGCGGAAGTGGGCAGTGTGCTGCCCAAGCGGCTGCGCCGCCTCTCCATTTGTGGTATAATGATTGCAGCATCTTGGGGCCGCGCCCCAAAGCCAGGCAGAAAAAACCGAGGGGAGGAACCGCAGGTGGCCCTGACCATGGACAGCGACATCCGCTATGTCAAAGGCGTGGGCGAGGCGCGGATGAAGCTTTATCACAAGCTGGGCATTTACAAAGTGGGCGACCTGCTGTGCCATCTGCCCCGGCGCTATCTGGACCTGGGCCATCCGGTGTCGGTGGCGGCGGCGCCCCTGGGGGAGGTGGCCGCCGTACGGGCCATGGTGGCCCACAAGGGCGGCGAACAGCGCATCCGCAAGGGGCTGTCCCTATTTAAGGTCACCGCCGTGGACGGTGCTTCCACCCTCTATCTTACCTTTTTCAACGGAAAATATGCGGTGGCGCCCCTGGCCGAAGGGCAGGAGGCCCTGTTTTACGGCCGGGTGGAGGGGACCCTTACCCGGCGGGAAATGAACAACCCCCTGGTGTTCTCTCTGGACGACCAGGGGCTGATTCCCGTCTATCCCCTCACCGCCGGCATCACCAGCCGCAGCATCCTGAAAAACATCTCCTCGGCCCTGGAGGTCATGGGCCAGCTGGAGGACCCCCTCCCCGGCGGCCTGCGCCTAAGCCACGGGCTGTGTACCTTTGATTATGCCATCCGCACCATCCACCGCCCCCAAAGCCAGGGGGAGGCGGACATTGCCAGGGACCGCCTGATCTTTGACGAGCTGCTCTGTCTTGCCCTGGGGCTGGGGCGGCTCCGGGCGGGGCGGATCCGGGAGACCACCGTCCCCATGCCCCCGGCGGATTTGAAGCCTTTTTACCGGGCGCTGCCCTTTACCCTTACCGACGCCCAGCAAAGGGCCATTGGGGAGGCCGCCGCCGACCTTTCCACCGACCTGCCCATGAACCGCCTTGTCCAGGGGGATGTGGGCTCGGGCAAGACGGTGGTGGCCGCCGCCTGCTGCTATTATGCCGCCCAGGGCGGCTTCCAAAGCGCCATGATGGCCCCCACCGAGCTGCTGGCCGGGCAGCATTACCGCACCCTGACGGAGCTGCTGGCGCCCCTGGGGCTGCGGGTCGCCCTTCTTACCGGGGCCGCCACCGCCAAGGAGAAGCGGGAGATTAAAAAGGCCCTGGCCGCGGGGGAGATTCAGCTTTGCGTGGGCACCCACGCCCTCCTCACCGGGGACACCGTCTTTGCCAACCTGGGGCTGGTGGTCACCGATGAGCAGCACCGTTTTGGGGTGGCCCAGCGCATGGCCCTCAGCGGCAAGGGCCGGGGCGTCAACGTCCTGGTCATGTCCGCCACCCCCATCCCCCGCACCCTGGCCCTTATCCTTTACGGGGACCTGGAGCTGTCATCGACCAGCTCCCTGCCGGGCGGCAGTCCATCGACACCTTTGTCATCGATTCCTCCATCCGGCAGCGGGCCTTTGGGTACATCCGCCGGCACCTGGACCAGGGCCTGCAGGCCTACATCGTCTGCCCCCTGGTGGAGGAAAACGAGGAGGGGGATTCCTCCCCCCTCCTCTCGGCCACCGCCTATGCCCAGGACCTGCGGGAGGGCGCCTTTCGCGGGTATTCGGTGGGCCTCCTCCACGGCAGGATGAAACCCCGGGAGAAGGAGGCGGTCATGGCCGCCTTTGCCGCGGGGGAGATCCAGCTGCTGGTGGCCACCACTGTCATCGAGGTGGGCATCGACGTCCCCAACGCCGTGGTGATGATGGTGGAAAACGCCGAGCGCTTCGGCCTTTCCCAGCTGCACCAGCTGCGGGGCCGGGTGGGCCGGGGCACCCAAAAATCCTGCTGCATCCTCCTCTCCGACGCCAAGGGCGACGCCGCCCGCCAGCGCCTGGCGGTGCTGCGCCGTACCTCCGACGGCTTTAAAATTGCCGAGGAGGACCTGCGCCTGCGGGGTCCCGGCGACTTTTTCGGTATGCGCCAGCACGGCCTGCCCCCCATGCAGATTGCCGACCTTGCCACCGACAGCCGGGTGCTGGCCAAAACCCAGGAGGCCGCCCGGGATATTCTGGCCCGGGACCCCCAACTGGACGGCTACCCCATCCTCCGCCGCCGGGTGGAGAAGATGATGGAGGCCGCCGCTGGGCTATAACTGCGGGGCGCGGCCCTTTTAG
>CALGIL010000435.1 GCA_937914895.1 uncultured Angelakisella sp. | reverse complement strand
TTGGGGCAACGCCCCATAGAGTAGAGAAGCCATACTTTGGCTAAAAACAGACCCTGCCCCGCAGGGCGCAAAAACCCCCCCGGCAGGTATCCCCGCCGGAGGCGATAAAGGGGTCCGGGACCCCGTCCCGTAGAGTGTGGAAGCAAACTTTGGCTAAAAACAAGCCTTGCCCGCAGGGCAAAAAGGGCCTTAGCCCCTGGGGCTAACATAGCGGTAAGCGCAGGCATTGCCCGCCAGGCAAAAAAGACCCCCGGCAGGACATCACCTCCCGCAGGGCAGGTGGACCAGGGAGAGGGGCCGGTCCCCATTGTCAAGCGCCAGCAATCCCCCGCATCAGGGCATGGGCCTCTTCGTCGGGCACCACTCTGCGGATGACCAGGCTCAGGCACCGCGGATCCCGGAACAGATCCATGATTTCGCTGGTGTCCAGGGCACGGACCACCGGGCGCAGATGATTTTCGCTGTCCAGCACCACGCAGACCTTGCCGCTGGAAAGCTCCACGTAGCTGCCCACGGGGTAAAGGCGCACCTTTTTGATAAAGGAGTCCACAATGTCGTAGTCGAAGGCGGTGCCCACCCCGCCCATAATGTATTCGATGGCCTCGGCGGGCCCCAGGGGGTTGCGGTAGGGGCGGTGGGAGGTAAGGGCGTCGTAGACGTCCGCCACCGAAATGATCCGTGCCAGCAGCGGGATCTCATCGCCGGAAAGCCCGTGGGGATAGCCGGTGCCGTCCAGCCGCTCGTGGTGGGACAGCACCCCCTGGCGCAGCGGGTCGTCGCCGATGCCCTGGGCCACCAGATAGTAGTATCCGGCGGCGGAATGGGTCTTGACAATGTCAAATTCCTCGGGGGTCAGTTTGGCGGGTTTATTAAGGATCTCCAGGGGCACCGCCGTCTTGCCGATGTCGTGCATAATGGCCGCCTTGCCCAGCCGGTTCAGCGCCGCCTTGTCAAAGCCCATGTACTGGCCGATGGCGATGGCCAGTACCGCCACGCTGAGGGAGTGGTGGAAGGTGTACTCGTCATAGGCCTTCAGGTCGCTGATGTTCACCAGGGCGGCCCGGTCGTCGCCGATGGCGGCCACCAGCTGCTCCACCACCTCGTCAATGTGCTGGAGGATCTTCACCGTGGGGGCATAGAGGTCCTCCCCCCGGGAAATGGAGCCAAACAAAGCCTCCAGGCTTGTGATGGCCTGGGTGCGCAGCTTTTTGGTCAGCAGGGGACGCTCCCGCGGCACAAAGAGGCCGGGGTCCCGGCGGGTGAGCCTGGGGGGCGGGTTTTCCCGGATGAAGACGGCAAACACCCCGCGCTTGCGCAGGCCGTCCAAAAAGGGCTCCGTGATGGCGATGCCCCGGCGCAGCAGGGGCAGCCCCCCTACGGCCGAAGCATAAATGTCCTTTTCCAGCACCATGCCGGCCCTGAGATCGTTGATCCAGATTCTTGCCACACCGTTCCCTCCTGCTGCCAGCTCTGCCGCGAAAGACGACATTATTGTACAGGATTGGCCAGATTTTTTCAAGTCACAAAGGGGCTCGGCGGGGGAGAAAAGCACCGCCGTCCTGTGACGGCCCCCGGGCGCCCTCCCCCCTTGCTTCCGCCTTGTCCCGCCGCCCTGCGCAGAGGTTGACACCCCCGCCCCCCAATAGTACAATGGGGAAGACAATGACGAAAGGCGGGAGAGCACCATGCGACCCTTTGACACCATCACCCGGCAGGATGCCGCGGGCATCCGCTATGTCCTGTGCGATATTGACGACACCATCACCACGGAGGGCAAGCTGCCCGCCTCCTCCTATACCGCCCTGTGGCGGCTCCACGACGCGGGGATCGGGGTCATTCCGGTCACCGGGCGGCCCGCCGGCTGGTGCGACCTTATCGTCCGCCAGTGGCCGGTGCGGGCGGTGGTGGGCGAAAACGGCGCATTTGTCTACTATATGGGCGAGGACAAGCACCTGCACACCTTCACCCACCCCTCGGTGGCCGGGGGGGATATTCAGGGGCGGCTGGCCGCGGTGCGGGACGCCTGCCTTGTGGGGGTGCCCGGCTGTCGGGTGGCTAAGGACCAGTTTGCCCGCATCTACGACCTGGCCATTGATTTTAACGAGGACCCGCCCTATCTGGGGTTGGAGGCCGCGGAGAAGATCCGGGACATCTGCCTCTCTTTGGGCGCGGCGGCCAAGGTCAGCTCCATCCATGTCAACGCCTGGTACGGCGACTATAACAAGCTGGGCATGACCCGCCTGTTTATGAAGGATGTGCTGGGCGAGGCGGACCTTGAAGAAAAGATTCTCTTCTTTGGGGATTCCCCCAACGACGAGCCTATGTTTGCCTTTTTCCCCCTTAGCTGCGGGGTGGCCAATATCCGGCCCTTTGCAGACACCATGGCCCATCTGCCCGCCTTTGTCACCCAAAAGGCGGGGGGCGAGGGCTTTGCCGAGGCGGTGGACCATCTGCTGGCGCTGCGCGCTTAGAGGGCAGAGATGAGAAGGCAGAAGTCAGAAAGGTCAAGGCCGCGGGG
>CALGIL010000434.1 GCA_937914895.1 uncultured Angelakisella sp. | reverse complement strand
AGAGCAAAAAAGCATAACCCTTGATAAAATCAGAGCCCCGCCCGGCAGGGCACAACCCCCCCGAAGGAACCCAACCCCCTTGCGAAACTGTGGTACAATGGAACAAAGAAACCTTTGGGGGCGTTTATGTGAAAGCCGGAATTTCCACCGCCTGTCTGTACCCCATGGAGACGGAAAAAGCCCTGGAACAGCTGCTTGACCGGGGCTTTTGCCGGTTCGAGGTCTTTGTCAACGCCTATGAGGAACTGCTCCCCCCTGTGCGGGACCGCCTGCTGGCCCTAAGCCGGGAGGCGGAGGTTCTCTCCCTCCACCCCTTTTCCTCGGGGTTTGAGACCATGCTGTTCTTTACCGACTACCCCCGGCGCTTTCGGGACGGGCTGGAGCTGTACCGGCGGTTTTTTGATTTGGCCGGGGAGATGGGCGCCTCCTATGTGGTGTTCCATGGCGCTCACCGGGGGATGGACATCCCCCCGGAGGTCTATGCCCAGCGGTACGGCGCCCTCCACGACGCCGCCAGGGAGATGGGCGTTATGCTGCTCCACGAGAATGTGGAGCGGTCCATGAGCCGCGACCCGGCGCTGCTGCGGGGCCTTCGGGCGCGGGTACCCGACGCGGGCTTTGTGCTGGACTTAAAGCAGGCGGCCCGGGCCGGGGTCAGCCCCTTTGCCATGGCGGAGGCCATGGGGCCGGGCCTGCGCCACGTCCATGTCAGCGACGCCGGCCCCCGGGGCAGCTGCCTGCCGGTGGGGCAGGGGACCCTGGATTTTCCAGCGTTGCTGCGGGTTTTGGCGGCCCAGGGGTTCGACGGCTGCCTCACCCTGGAGCTGTACAGCACCTCCTACCGGCGGCAGGAGGACCTGGAGGATTCGGTGGCGCGGCTGGAGGGGCTGATCCGGCAAATGGCGGGGCCCGGCGGCCCTTTGTCGAAGGCGGGCGAACGAAACTGATTGCCAGGGCCTGTCCCCGGCGGGTACAATAGGACCATGGGAAGCGGCAAAAAGGAGCTGACGACACATGGACATTCCCGTCATGGAGGCCGGACAGGCCATCCCCCTGGAGGACAACTGCCTGCTGAGTTTTCGGGTCATCAAAACCGTCTATCAGGACGGCGACTGCTTTACCGTCCGCTACGGGCTTAAGGGTGTGGACGAGGTGGGCAACGATAGGGTGGTTATCCGGGAGATTTCCGACAGCTGGCTGCGGGCCCGGGATTTGGCGGACCACCTGAACAGCCGATTGTTTTCCCAGGCCCACCTGCTGGATCTCATCGATGCTTTTTTGTACAAAACGGAGGGGCGGACCTGACGCCTCTCCCTTTATTTTTGTGAAAAATTACTTGTTCTTTATCCCCCAATTTGGTATAATGATAAAAGTTAGTCAGGTTTTATGGGGACTGGAGGATGAAATCTGTTGAAATGTCCATTTTGCGGGTACGCCGAAAGCAAGGTGATTGACACCCGGCCCACCGACGAGGGGGAGCGCATCCGCCGGCGGCGGGAATGCCTGCGGTGCGAAAAGCGCTTTACCTCCTACGAGGTCATTGAGACCACCCCCATCATGGTCATTAAAAAGGACGGCTCCCGGGAGGCGTTCAGCAGGGACAAGCTGCTGGCGGGGATGATCAAGTCCTGCGAAAAGCGCCCGGTCACCCTCTCCCAGCTGGAGGACGCGGTGGCCGACATCATGACCACGCTGCAAAACCAGATGGAACGGGAGGTCCCCTCCTCGGTCATCGGGGAGCTGTGCATGGAAAAGCTGCGGGAGATTGACCAGGTGGCCTATGTCCGCTTTGCGTCGGTGTACCGTCAGTTTAAGGACATCAATTCCTTTTTGGACGAGCTGAAAAACCTTTTGGAACGCGAGGAGCGGGGCTAGGGTCCCGCTTTTTCTGCTGCCATAGAACAAACCGAGGTGGTGAAGCAATGAACGAAGTTATGACGAAAATTAAGGAGGCGGAGGCCCGGGGGGAGTCGCTGCGCCGCGAGGCCCAGCGGGAGGCCCGGGAGCTGGAGGCCGCCGCCCGGGAGGAAAGCGGCGGCGCACTGGCCGCCGCCAAAGAACAGGCCGCCCAGGCGGCGTCGGAGCTGCTGAAGGAGGCGGAGCGGGAGGCTGAGGCCAGGGGACTGGCCGCGGCGGAGGAGGCCCGCGCCCAGGGGGACAAGCTGAAGGGGGAGGCCGAATCCCGCCTGGATACCGCCGCCAGGCTGATTGTGGAGAGGATTGTGGCTGATGATTGAAAAAATGGAGCGCATCACCCTGTACGGGCTGCGTGAGGACAACCATAAAATCACCAGCCGGCTGATGCGGTGCGGGTGCGTGCAGATTGAGGATCCGGAGCTGACGCCGGAATATGAGGAGCTGAAGGAGCAGGCCGCCCGGCGGACGGTGGACGTCTATGACAGCGAGCAGCTGCTGAGCCGCCTGGGGGCCGCCATCGCCGCCCTGAAGCCCTATTCCCCCAAGCGTGGGCTGTTTACCCCGCCCAAGGATGCCCCTTACGAGGTTATGGCCGGGGGAGACTTCCAAGGTCCTGCCCGGGAGCTCTGCGCCCAGGTGGAGGAGGTCCAGCGGGAGCTGAGCTTTCTCCGGGGCGAGATTGCCAAGGAGGAATTCCTGTGCCGCTCTCTGGAGCCCTGGCGGGAGATGGACCAGCCGCTGGACGCCCTGGAGACCGCCTCCAGCCAGATCCTGCTGGCGGCGCTGCCCGCCGCGGTATCCTTGGAGGAGCTGTCGGCCGAGGCGGACGCCCGGGAGCTGGGCGCTTATATCACCAAGGCGGGGGAGGACCCCCAACAGCAGTATCTGGCCGCCGTGGCGCTGAGGGACAGGGCCCAGGACCTCTGGGACCTGCTGCGCCAAAAGGGGGGCACCCGGGTGACCTTTCCGGGCCTTAAAGGCACGGTGCCGGAAAACATGGCCGGCTGCACCCGGCGTATCAGCGGACTTCGGGACAGCCTGGACACGGCCCAGCGCACCCTGTCCGACCTGGGGGGGCAGGCGGACGTCCTGTGGCAGGCCTACGACAGCACCCAGATGCTCCTGGACCGGGCCGAGGCCCGGCGGAAGATGCTGTACACCGACCAGACCTTTTTCTTCCGGGGCTGGGTGCCGGCGCGGCGCAGGCAGGAGGTGGAACAGGCCCTTGCCCCCTACGCCTGCTGCTATGAGTTTTCGGAGCCGGAGGAGGGGGAGGAGGCCCCCATCCTGCTGAAAAACAACCGGTTTGTGGAACCCTTTGAAGTCATTACCGAAATGTATTCCATGCCCTCCTACACCTCCGTTGACCCCAACCCCGTGCTGTCCATTTTTTACTGCCTGTTTTATGGCATGATGCTGTCCGACGCGGGCTACGGCCTGATTCTGGCCATTGTGGGGCTGGGGCTGAGCAAAAAGCTGAACATGGGCCCCACCGGCAAAAAGATGATGCGGATGCTGGGGTTCTGCGGGATTTCCACCGTCTTTTGGGGGGCGCTGTACGGCAGCTGGTTTGGGGATGCCATCCCGGTGGTGGCCAATGTGTTCTTTGGTGCCACGGTCCATGTGCCCATGCTGCTGGACCCCCTCAAGGACCCCACCGCCCTCCTCATTCTGGCCTTTGTCTGCGGCTACATCCACATCCTTGCGGGCGTGGGGATGAAGGCATACCTGCTCATCAAGCGCGGGCACCTGGCCGACGCCCTTATGGATGTGGGCAGCTGGTACCTGATCTTCATCGGCCTGCCGCTGCTGGCCGCGGGCAGCCTTTTTGGCGAAAGCCTTGCCTTTTTGGGGCCCGTGGGCAAGTGGATGTCCCTGGCCGGTGTGGCGTGTCTGATCCTTACCCAGGGCCGGGATAAGAAAAACCCCATTATGAAGCTGGTGGGCGGCGTCATGAGCCTGTACGACGCGGTGGGGTATTTTTCCGACCTTCTGTCCTACTCCCGGATTATGGCCCTGGGGCTGGCCACCGCGGTCATTGGCCAGGTGGTCAACATCATGGGCACCCTGCCGGGGCGGAGCGTCTTCGGGGTCATTTTGTTCCTGCTGGTGTTCCCCTTCGGGCATCTGCTCAACTTTGCCATTAACGCCCTGGGGTCCTATGTACACACGTCCCGGCTCCATTATGTGGAGTTCTTCGGAAAGTTCTTTGAGGGCGGCGGCAAAGCCTTTGCGCCTTTAAAAGCAAACGCGAAATACATCAACATCACACAACAGGAGGAAGTTTAACATGGAACTACTCAACAACTGCGGTACTTTTCTGGCGTATTTGGGTGTGACCATCGCGGTCATCTTTTCCGGGTTTGGCTCGGCCAAGGGCGTGGGCATGGCCGGTGAGGCCATGACCGGCGTGCTGGCCGAGGACCCCGATAAATTCGTACCCTGCCTGCTGCTGCAGGCGCTGCCCGCCACCCAGGGCATTTACGGCTTTGTGGTGGGCCTGATGGTCATGGTCACCACCGGCATGCTGGGCGGCACCGTCGGCCAGCTGTCCCTGGGCACCGGCGTCTACATTCTGGTGTCCTGCCTCCCCGTGGGCATTGTGGGCTGGGTGTCCGGCATTCATCAGGGCCGGGTGTCCGCCGCCGGCATGAACGTCGTCGCCAAGCAGCCCGGTCAGGTGTCCAAGGCCATGACCGCCGCCGCCATGGTGGAAACCTACGCCATCTTCTCGCTGCTGGTCTCTCTGCTGCTGGTCCTCAACATCCCCATTGTGCGGATTTAATACAGGGGACGAACTTTAAGTGCAGAGAGGCGGTGGACCCAGTTGAACGATATTGCGGCAATTTTGACCCAAATCGATGAAAGCGCCCGGCAGGCTCGGGAGGAGACGCTGGCGGCGGCCGGGCTGCACGCCGACGCCATCCGCGCCCAGGGGCGGCGCCAGGCCGAGGAGGAATCCCGGCGGATTCTGGACGAGGCGGAGCGCCAGGCCGACTTCATCCGGCGGCGGGGCGAATCCCAGGCCGGCATCCAGGGCCGGAGCATCCGCCTGGCCGCCCGGCGAGAGATGATGGACCGCGCCTTTGACCGCGCCATGGACCTGCTGTGCGCCCTGTCCCCCGGGGAAAAGGCCGCGCTGTATACAAGGCTGGCCGCCCAAAGCCTGCGGGGGGACGCCCTTTTGATCCTCAACGAGGCCGACGGGGCCGCGGTGGGTGATGAGGTTGCCCAGGCGCTGTCCGCCAAAGGGGGACAGGTGGCCCTGAGCCCGGAGCCGGGGGCCTTCCGGGGCGGCCTTGTGCTGCGCCAGGGCAGCATCGAGACCAACTGCACCTTCGAGGTGCTTGTCGCGGGGACCAGGGAGCAGATAGAGGCCCAGGTGGCTTTGGTGCTGTTTCCATAACATCCGCGAATAAAGCAGAAAAGGAGGTGCGGCTATGGGCAAGGGCTATAAGGATACGGATTATCTCCACGCCTCCACCCGTGTGCGGGCGCTGGAAAACAATATGCTAAAGGCCGCGGACTTCCGCAAGATGGTGGAGGCCCGGGACGCCGAGGAGGCCTACAAGGTGCTGGCGGATGCCCCGCTGTGCCGGGGGCTTGCCATGGCGGAGTACGGCAGGGGCCTGGACCGCAGCCTGGAGGAGGCCTACGGCCTGCTGGAGGCCCTGGCCCCCGGGACGGGGCTGTCGGGGCTGTTCCGGCTGAAATACGACGGCCACAACCTGAAAACCGCCATCAAGGCGCGGCGCCTGGATACCCCTGTGGACCACATTTACAGCCCCCTGGGCAGCGTGCCGGTCAAAGAGCTGCTGGCCCAGCTGGCGGACGGCAGCCTGCCGTCCTGCCCCGAGCCCCTGGCCGGCGCGGCCGTGGAGGCCCTGGCCTCCTTTGCCAAAACCGGCGACCCCCAGGCGGTGGACATTCAAATAGACAGGGCGGTCCTGCGGACCATGGCCCTGCGCGCCGAGGAAATGGGCAATCCCTTTCTGTCCAACCTCGTCCGCACCCAGGTGGACGTGGCCAACATCCGCGCCGCCGTGCGGCTGGGGCGGATGGGCGGGGACGCCGCGGCCCTTGGGTCCGTCCTGGTCCCGGGCGGCGCCCTGGACCCCGAAAAACTGGAGCGGGCCGGGGCGGAGGGCATGGAGGCCCTGCTGGACCTGGTTGCCGCCTGGCGGTACGGCGATGCGCTGGCCCCCAGCTTTGACGGGCTGAGGGCGGGCGGCAGCTTAACCTTGTTTGAAAAGCTGTGCGACAATCTGCTGATGTCGCTGCTGGATGAGGCCCGGCGGATTCCCTTTGGCATCGAGCCCCTGGCGGCCTATCTGTACGCTCGGGAGGCCGAGGCCCGGGCCGCGCGGATCGTTATGGCCTCCAAGCTGGCGGGGGTGCCCCCCCAGCAGATCACGGAAAGGCTGCGTGAGACATATGGCTAATAAAATCGCGGTCATCGGCGAAAAGGAAAGCGTTTTGGGCTTTCGGGCCGTGGGCTTCGAGGTGTACCAGGTGTCCGGCCCCCACGAGGCCGAAACCATCATCGACCGCCTGGCGGAGCAGGAGTGCGGCGTCATCTTCATCACCGAGCAGACCCTGGAGCCCATTGCCTGGGTGATGGATAAATACAAGGACAGCCGGACCCCCGCCATCATCCCCATCCCCGGCCGCGCCGGCCCCCTGGGCCTTGGCATGCGGTCGGTAAAGAAGAGCGTGGAGCGCGCCGTGGGCGCGGATATTCTGTTTAAAGAGTAGCGGCGCTTTACAGCGTCCGCACAGACTGACTAGAAGAAGGTGAAATGATTGAGCCAGGGAAAAATTGTCAAGGTGGCGGGGCCGCTGGTGGTGGCCGAGGGTATGCGCGACGCCAATATGTTTGACGTGGTGCAGGTGGGCTCTATGGGCCTCATCGGCGAAATCATCGAAATGCGCGGCGACAGGGCCTCCATCCAGGTCTATGAGGAGACCTCCGGCCTTGGCCCCGGCGATGCGGTGACCTCCACCGGCGCGCCCCTTTCGGTGGAGCTTGGCCCCGGCATTTTGGAAATGATTTTTGACGGCATCCAGCGCCCGCTGGAGCGCATTAAGGCCCTGACCGGCAGCAGCATTGCCCGGGGCGTCAGCCTGACCGCCCTGGACCACGAGGCAAAGTGGTCCTTCCGGCCCGCCGCCAAGGCGGGGGACAGGGTGACCGCCGGCGATATTCTGGGCACGGTGCAGGAGACCCCCATTGTCACCCACAAAATTTTGGTGCCCTATGGGGTGGAGGGGGAGCTGACCGCCATCCAAAGCGGCGACTATACCGTTGTGGAGCCCGTGGCCAGGGTGCGCCGGGCCGACGGAACCGAGACGGACGTCTCCATGCTGCAGCGGTGGCCGGTGCAGCATGGAGACGTCCGTCTCGGTTCCGTCGGCC
>CALGIL010000433.1 GCA_937914895.1 uncultured Angelakisella sp. | reverse complement strand
CCGTGAACAATCTCTTCGGGCGCATGCTCCGGCCAATAGACGGCGGTCTTTGCCTCAAAGCCGTCCGCCGTGGGCTTAAACTGGTGATAGGGGCAGTTGACCGCGGTCACGCCATCCGCCAAAAACGCTTTGCCGGCCATGGACATGGGGAAGGTGGGGTCTTTGTCCGCCTGAATCCGCGCGCTTAAATTCGAAATATCCGCAACCTCTACCTTGACCAGGGTGGGCGTTCCGTACATACCAAAGGGCTCGATGCCCAGCAGCTCGCCGTCATCAAAGGAAACATGGCAGATAAAGTGCTCGGGGTGGGCGGCAAGACCGACCCGGTCGTCCTCCTGCATCGCCTTCATCACGCCCATAAACTCCTGCAGCGACCTGCCGGTAACCGACATGTCGCAATGGGAAACCTTCATGGGCTTATCCTGGGAGAAGGCCAGCTCTTTCCACATGGCGTCGGACAGCTTAAAGGCATCCTTATAAAGATCTATAATGGTCTCGCCCTTGTACTGCAGGCGGGTCGCGATGGAGACCTCCCACGCCTTTTCCATGGTCAGGTAGTCGATTTCGTCGTCGGACAAAACCTTGCCGCCGTCCTTGATTTCCACACCAAGCCGGCTGAGGTGGTGTAACGTGTGAAGATTGCGCTCATATTCCAGCCGCTCCAGCTGGGGTTTTGTCCAGACCTCGCCGTCAACCGTAAACGTGTACTTTACTTCAGACATGATAGATCCTCCTTATTTTATAGTGTTGACATTGCAATACAACGTGTTGTATGATTATTGTAACCCCTTCGCTATCCTCAGTCAACAACACTATGATATGGAAGTGTCGGATAATCATGTATAAGCAGCCGGAAATAACAGACAAAACAAGGCAGGCGTTTATCGATGCGTTCTGCCTGCTCCACAGCAAAAAACCGCTGGAAAAGATTACCGTGCAGGCAATCACGCGAAAGGCCGGCTATAACCGCAGCACCTTTTATCAGTATTTTCTTGACATCAATGATTTGCTTTCCTGCGTGGAGCAGGAGCTGCTGGCGTTTGTCGCCGAAAAGAGGAGCAAAGCGGGGACGGGCAGCCAGTCTTTCATCCATGACCTTATGGGACTGTATGAAACGAAATCGCTGTATTTGAACGCTTTGCTGGGGGAGTTTGGCAGCAACCGCTTTTTGGAGCAGCTGAAGGCCATCCCGGGCCTCGACATCCCGGGGCTTGGTTTGCCGGACGGCCATCCGCTCAAGCCGTATCTGGTGGAATACCGACTTTCCGGGGCGCTGTCGCTATTCCGGCTGTGGCTGCGCCGCGACAAGGATTTATCCACCGAGGAGATGATTTCTTTGGTCGCGACCCTATATCAGGATGGAATGTCGGCGTTTGACAAAGCACAGCAGCAGGGAATGGCCGGGGAATAAACGGAGGGGAAACGAATGAATCTGTTTTTGGTTCTGTTAAGCGGCGTATGCTGGTCCATCGTGTACATTGAACTGATCCGAAAGGGCTTTCAGGACAAAACCTACGCAATGCCCCTGTTTGCCCTTGGCCTGAACTTTGCGTGGGAGCTTATCTATTCAGTGGACAGCCTGGTGCTGAATACCGCGTCTGTGCAGGGCTGGGTCAACCTGGTGTGGGCCTGTCTGGACGCGGTGATCGTCTACACCTTCTTCCGCTATGGGCGCGAAACGTTCCCGGAAAAGGCAAGAAAATATTTTGTCCCGTTCAGTCTTCTGGCTTTTGCGGCCTGCTTTGCCATTCAGTTTGCGTTCTATTTCCACTTCGAAAGCGTCGCGGCCTCCAAATACTCTGCGTTTGCCCAAAACGCGGCCATGTCCATTCTGTTTTTGACCATGCTTTTTACCCGGGGGAACACCCGGGGCCAGACGGTGCTGATGGCCGCGGCAAAATGGATCGGCACCCTGGCGCCAACCATCCTCGGCGGGTTTGTGGAGGAATTTAATCTCTATATCGTTTTGACCGGCGCGGTATGCTTTGTATTTGACGGCATTTATACGGTCGTGCTGGCCAGGTGGAAACGGCAGGGTCAATAGCGATGGCACCTCAGGACGTCTCCCCAAAAGAGCCCTGATGCAGCCACTTCATGCCCCATTCGCTCATTTTGACAAAGACCTCTTCAAAGTCGCTGCCCTTTTCCGTTAAAGCATACTCCACGGTAATGGGCGCGGCCGAATGAACCGTCCGCGTCACAATGCCGTTTGCCTCCAGGTTTTTTAAGACGTCGGACAGCGATTTTGTGCTGATTCCCAGGTCGCCCCGTATTTCATTAAACCGTTTGGGGCCCGGGTGCAGTTCACAGATGATGGCAAAGGACCATTTGCCGCCAAAAATATCCATGACCTGCCGGATGGATCTTGCACAGGGATGCTCAGCGTTTATCATACCGCACCTCACAAATTTCACATGATTACATCAGGTATACAAATGGTAACCTAGTTATATCTCTTTGCGTACTTTACATTTTACAGTACGCCGATATAATGAAATTGTCAAGAACCAATGAAGCTGTGAAAGGATGGTATGAGTATGAAAACAATGGTCATCGCAGGCGCCGGCAAAGGCTTAGGCCTCTCTCTGGCAAAGGTCTTCGGCAAAGAGGGCTTTCAAATCGCCCTGATTGCGCGAAACGCGGAAAAGCTCCAATCCATGGCTGCCGAATTGCAGGCCCAGGGCATCGAAGCCTCTTATTATCCGGCGGATCTGACGAAAAGAGACGCGGTCGAGAAGGCTGTCGCCGACATCAAGGCGAAATATGGCGCGGTAGACGTCATGGAGCTCAGCCCCGTACCGACGACGGCCCCCCCTGCCACAGTGGTGAAAACCACGGTGGAAAATGCCACGGCCCCCTTTGAAGGGTTTGTCATCAGCGCCATCAATGTGGTAAACAGCCTGCTTCCCGATATGCTGGAACGGGGCGAAGGGGCGCTGCTGTTTACCACCGGGCTGTCCGCCCTGTACCCCATGCCTGTGCTGGGCAACATCGGCATTGCCATGGCGGGACTTCGCAGCTATATTGCCAACCTGCATACGGAACTGTCGCCCAAGGGGATTCTGGTGGCCCACCGTTCCTTGGGGCTGGCGATTAAAGCGGGGACAGGCGCCGTAAACGATCCCGACGAAATTGCAAAGATGTGGTATCAGGTGTATTCCGAAAAGCTGGACGGCGAACAGGAATATCCCAAGGGCGTTACGCCGAAAACCATGATATTTTGAGACAAGGGGGATTATGAAGCTTGAATATCCGGGTCATCTATCATTCGTCCAAAAGCGGAAACACCCAAAAGCTTGCCAAAGCCATTGCGGAGGAATTGGGCGTCCGGGCGGAGCGCGTGGGCAAAGACAGCATTGTCTTTGCCCAGCCCGTTGACCTTCTGTTTGTGGGCGACGGCATTTACTGGGCCAAGCCCCATCGGATCACCAGAAGGTTTTTTGAGGAACTTGATCCCGCGCCCATCAAAAACGCCGCCGTGTTTGCCACCTACGGCAACCAGTTCAAGATTGGGGACGACCTCAAAAAACTCCTGCAGGGCAAGGGAATCAACGTTGTGGGCGAACCCTTCACCTGCAAAGGAGCCTCGGTGGGCACCAAAAATCAGGGGCGCCCCGATGAGACGGATTTGCAGAATGTCCGGGCGTTTGCGCAGCAGATGGCTGCTTTAGTAAAATGATGGAGGCGCAGTGATGAAAGCCGTTCTCTACACCAAGGTTGGAACACCGGAAGAATCACTCAGAATTGCAGAGACAGCAAAACCGTCGCCAAAATCCAACCAAGTGCTTGTGAGAGTGAAGGCTTCTGCCATCACCAATATGGAATATATGCGGTTTGGGGGCCTTGGCCCTGTGCTGAATCTGGCGATTCACGCAACCGGAAAGCCGCTGGGCATCGAGTTCGCCGGCGTCGTCGAGGAAACCGGGAGCCGCGTTGCAAGCCTTCAAAAAGGCGACGCGGTATACGGCCTCGCAAAAGGGTTTATTGGCGCCTGGGCCGAATATGTGCTTGCCGACGAGAAGGAAGTATCCCCAAAGCCGGGCTCCCTTTCCTTTGAGGAGGCGGGAGCGCTGCCCACGGGCGGCATCACGGCGCTGGGTGCGGTACTCGCCGCCAATATACAGCCGGGGCAGGAAGTGCTGGTGCAGGGCGCGTCCGGCGGCGTGGGGCATTTTGCCGTTCAGCTTGCCAAAGCATACGGCGGTATTGTCACCGCCGTGTGCAGCACGCGCAATGTGGAAATGGCGAAAAGCATGGGGGCCCACCATGTTGTGGATTACAAAAAGGAAGACATTGCCGCGGCGGGCAAAACCTACGACAGAATCATTGCGGTCAACGGGTATCATCCGTTATCGGTGTATCAAAAGCTGCTGAACAAGGGCGGTGCGTATGTCTTAATCGGCGGCACAGGCAAGGCGCTGAGCGGCATGGCCGCGGGGCCGATTCGCGCCATTGGCAGCGGGAAAAAGTTCACCTCGGCGGCTTTTCCCTTCCAGCCGAAAAGGCAGAGACTTGAGGAGCTTGGCCGGCTGGCGGACGACGGCAAGCTTAGGCCGTTTCTTGACGGCGTTTACGCACCCGACCAAGTGCATGAGGCCATTCGTTACACGCTGACCCAACACCCCCAGGGAAAAGTGAGCATCAAAATGGAGTTTTAATCTTTCGCTTTTTACAATCAAACAAAAGAAATGGGGACCGACATGGACACTTTAAAAATGCTTTGGGGATTCATTAAAAATGCGCGCTATCTCAAAGGGATGACGCGCAAAACCGTGGCGACCGTCGTTTCGGTTGAGCATCCCCACGGGGACTATTACACCATTGCCCTAAGGCCCGCCCAAGGCTTTTCCTGGAACGCGGGGGAGCATGTGATGCTCCGCCTGCCCGACCATGAGGAGGTTAAAAAGGATTACCGCATCCTTTCCATCGCGTCCATCCAGGAGGAGGGTGTCTTGCTGTTCGGCACAAGAACCGGCAGGGAGGCAAGCGCCTTTAAAAAGGCGCTGCTTTCCCTAAAGCCGGGGGACCCGGTGTCGGTGCAGGGGGCCTTCGGCTGGTTCCGCGTCCGGGATGAGCACTCTCCCATCGTGCTGTTTGCCGGAGGGGTGGGCGTCACGCCGGTGCGGGCGCTGGTCAAGGAGCTGGCCCACAGCCAGGCCCGGCCCATCCACATCGTCTATTCCTCCGTGGAATTTTACCTGTTCGGCGATGAAATCCGGGCCATTGCGGACAGCAACCCGTCCATGACGCTGTATGCAGTATCGACGCCCGAGGAAACCCAGGCGCGGCTTGGGTCGCTGGCCGGTCAGTATGGAAACCGGGCGTATTACTATATGTCCGCCTCTCCCGCCGTCATCGACTCGGTGGCAAAGCTGCTGCGCGCCCGGGGGGTCTCCGGCGGCCGCCTCATCGACGATACCATGCGGGGCTATTAAGGGGCGGGATTGGAGGAGTTTGGGCCATGCCTCAGCTGACCATCAAAACCGTTGCCTGCGGCCGGGAATATTCCCAGGAGGAGCTAAGCAAAATTTACATCCAGCGCGCCTATTACACCCTGCACGAGATGCAAAAGCTGGGCGCGGTGCTTTTAGACGAACGCTCCAAGGAGCTGTCGGAAAGCGGGATTGACGCCCTTGCGCCCGAGAAGGTCCGGGATGTTTTGCTCTCCAACAAGCTGCGCATCGGCAAAAAGGAGCTTAATCGGCTTTACGACAGGCAATACCGCCAGGCCGACGAAATGTGGCGCGGCATCCTCGCCGCATCTGACGGCGATTACAGCAGGAAGGTTGCCCGCGCCCACTTGATTGTAACCGGGCTAAATGGACGGAAGCTGTGCAGGATACTGGGTTCGGCGCTGCGCATGAAGAAGTTTCTGCTGAGCATGAACCCCGACCACATTGACGCATCCATGACCACCGTAACGGAAATTATGGGGATGTACGGTATGCCTACCGAGATGAAGGGAACACTGAAAGCGGAGGCGCCGGAGCCGGTGGATGAAGCGCATAGCCTGCGGCTTATCGGCGCGTCGTTTCTGACAAGGGACCCAACGCTGAAAAACGCGGTTGCCATGCATCAGGTGCGGCGGTTTAAGGGCGGGCTGGACATTCTGGCCGGCGCCTATTTTCCCAGCGCGGCGCCGCAGGAACTGGTGGACGGGCATTCGATTCATATGGCAATCGAATTTTCCAACGCGTTTGGATGTGCTTTGTAGAATATCATTCCGCAAGCACCGTTTCCAATATGCTGTGGGTAAAGGTCAGTATCATGGCCGAAAATTCCTCTTTGGTGAGGTCGAAGCCGTTTTTCACCCATTGGGAGATGAGATAGGTGATAGAGCCAATGAGCGCGGCCTTGGTATAATCCGGCGAGACGGACAGCTGGCGCGGCACCTGGTTCTTATCCCATATGTTTGATACCGCTTCGCTGATTTTATGGATAAACGCCGGGTCGCCCTTTTCGCTCATCAGCAGGGAAAACGCCTTGCCGTTTGCAAGGAGATATTCCGTCATTTTGCCCGCATACAGCGACAGGCTCTGCTCGTCGTGGCTGTGGCGCGTGATATACTCGATGGGCGCTTCTTCCGCAATGGAGGCG
>CALGIL010000432.1 GCA_937914895.1 uncultured Angelakisella sp. | reverse complement strand
GGGCCGCGGGGAAGACCCCCAGGCCCGGCAGGAGGCCCACAGAGAGGAAACCCAAGCTAAGCAGGATGCCCGCCGGGAGGAAACCCAGGCCCACCAGGAGGCCCGCCGGGAGGAGACCCAGGCCCGGCAGGAGGCCCGCCAGGAGGAGGCCCAGGCCCGCCGGGAAGCCCGGCAGGAGGAAGCCCAGAACCGCCGGGAGGAACGGGAGGCCCAGCGGCAGGCCCGCCGGGAGGAGCGGGAGGCCCAGCGGGACGAAAAGGAGGACAGCAGGGCGCGCCGGCGGGAGGAATCGCCCCGCCGCGCGGGCACCCTGACCATGGGCCTTGTCATGGTGCTGGTGGGCGCGGCCATCCTGGCATCCATGATCCTGCCCGATTTCAGCCTTTCCTGGCTGGCCTGGCTGGCCCCCGTCATCCTTATCCTGCTGGGGCTGGAGATCATCCTCCGCTACGCCCTGGGCAGGGGGCGCGACTTTCGGTACGACATCTTCAGCGGCTTCTTCTGTCTGCTGGTGGCGGCGGTCTGCCTGGTGATGGCCGGCGTTCAGGACTGGCTGCCCTACGTCAGCCCCGTCCGGGACCGGGCCCAGCGGCAGCTGCACCAGCAGCTGGAGGACGAGGTCTATCAGCTGCTGCGGCCCCAGACCAACATTTCTGACCTCAGCCTGGACATTTCGGTGGAGCCAAAGCCCATGGTCAAAAGCACCGGCACGGTGGAGGACTATGAGGTGGTGTACGCCCACGTGCGGGTGCATCTGACCGGCGAATATCCGGACAAAGAGGCCTTTGCGGCGGACTGCTACGAGGTGACCCAGCGGCTGAATCAGCTGGAGGACCTGCGATCGGTGGATATTGTGGGCTACGGCCCCAACCAGGAGTACGAGCTGTACCTGTCCGGGGTGTTCCAGCGGAACATGGACGCCGAGGCCATGGCCGGCCAGGTGACGGTGACCAAGTACCAGCCCGACCCCGCCGACGGCTGGATGCCCGGCGGGTATGACGAAATGGTGGACGCCTACGGCCAGGAGTACGCCGACCAGTGGCTGGACGAGATGGTCCGGCGGCAGAACGAACGCATCGGCGCCCAGGCGGACCGCGGAGATGCCCCCCCGGCGGACCGCGGGGATGCTGCCGACGGCCCCCAAGAGGCGGCGGATACCTCCTCCTCCACGGCGGCCTAACCCGAAAAAAAGACGCTGTGCCCATGGGCGCGGCGCCTTTCTTTTTATCCCCGGGTATGCTATACTGGCAAAAAAGCCGGTGAGAAAGGTGGATGGGATATGAACAGCCAGGTGGAACAGATTGCCAAACGAATCAAGGAGCTGCGGGAAGTGCTGGAGATGAGCGCGGAGGATGTGGCCACCCAGCTGGGCACCCCGGTGGAGGATTACCTGCGGTACGAATCCGGCGGGGACGACATCCCCGTGGGGGTGCTGTACGGCGCCGCCGCGCTGTTCCAGGTGGACCCCACTTTGCTGCTTACCGGCGAGGCCCCCCGGATGCGCTCCTACACCCTGGTGCGGCGGGGGGACGGGCTGGAGATCGAGCGGTATCCCGGCTACCGCTTTTCCTCCCTTGCCACCAATTATGTGGGGCGGGAGATGGAGCCCATGGTGGTGCGCATCGACCCCATCCAGGGGGAGCCGGAATATTTTTGCCACAGCGGCCAGGAGTTTAACTTCCTGCTGAAGGGCCGGATGAAGGTGCTGCTGGGGGACCACCAGCTGATTTTGGAAAAGGGGGACAGCTTATATTTTGATCCCCGCATCCGCCACGCCCAGGTGGCCCTGGACGGCCCGGCGGTATTCCTTACCGTCATCAACGAGCAGGCCACCGCCTACGGCAACGCCACCCTTTTGGACGCAAAGCGGGACCGGGAACACGACTTCCGGGCGCTGTGAGAGCAGAGGGCAGAGGAGAGAGGGCAGAAGTGAGATTTGCACGCAGCGCGGGGGTTCCCGCCGGCGGCAGAATCCCAAACTCCGTCATTATATTTGTATATCTGACCATGTATTATACCTTTTGTTGATTTTGGAGGTGCGTCCCATGACAATGATTATGCTTTTTGTGACGGTAGGAGGTCTGGCCCTCCTGGGGCTGCTGGTGTGGGGCCTTTGGAGGATTTTCTCCCAGAACAGATAACTTGCCCGACAGTAAAGCCCACCCGGTGTCCCCACAGAGGACACCGGGTGGGCTTTTATTCTG
The DNA here is from genome assembly GCA_937914895.1 of uncultured Angelakisella sp. GTDB lineage: Bacteria > Bacillota > Clostridia > Oscillospirales > Ruminococcaceae > Angelakisella. The sequence goes on along the minus strand of CALGIL010000432.1, from coordinate 1,864 downwards.
CGCGGTCTGACAAGGCCATAAAAAAATTCAATAAAAAGTGTAGTATGCTATGTAATATACAAAAAGGCAAAACAAATATCAGGGATTGGCGGGGACTACCATAATCCGCTGGATCAGCCAGAAAATGCCGGCCCCCAGCAAAAGGTCCCCCACGCTGGCAAAGGACATGCCGGGCACAAAGGGCAGGTGGATGACGTCCGCCAGCCACAAAAGCCGGGTGGAGCCGTCGGCAAGGACATACTCCGTCAGCTCCCCGGAGCGGACCCGGTCCGCCAGGGCGGAAAGCTCCGGCATGGACGCAATCCGGGCGGACACCGGCATCCGCCAGCCGTTGGCCCCAATCACCAGCAGGTTGCAAAGGGTCCCGGCCGCCAGCAGCCGGGTGGGGGCCAGCGCCCGGTTGCGCCAGAGGAACAGCCCCAGCAGCAGGTACTCCGCCGGCACCAGCAGCCACAGCGCCGCCTGCCCCGGCAGCCACCGGCCCAGGGGTCCGATAAGGGCCTCCAGCAAAAAGGCCAGAATGGGCAGCCACAGCCCCGCCAGGGGGGTGTGCTCCAGGTTGCGCAGCCGGCCGCCCCGCACCCACCCCACCAAAAGGGAAGCAAGGGCAAAGTATAAAATCAGCATCAAACGTCTCTCCCTTTTTGCGCCGGGGCCCCGGCTTTGGCCCCCGGCTTTTGTTCCATCATGGACAAAAAGGCATCCACCACGCCGGGATCAAACTGCTTGCCCCGCCCCTGGCGGATGGCCTCCAGGGCCTCCTCCCGGGGCATCCCCCCGCGGTAGGACCGGTCGCTGGTCATGGCGTCATAGGCGTCGGCCACCCCCAGAATAAAGGCCCCCAGGGGGATGGCGCCGCCCTTTTTGCCGTCGGGATAGCCCAGGCCGTCGTACCGCTCGTGGTGGTGCAGCACAATGCTGCGGATGCGGGGGTCCATGTCGCTGTGCTCCAGAATGCGGGCCCCAATCACCGGGTGCTGGCGGATCTGGTCGTGCTCCTGGGGGGTCAGGACGCCGTCCTTGTTGAGGATGGCGTCGTTGATGCCGATTTTGCCAATGTCATGGAGCAGCGCCGCCACCCGAATGTCCTCAATGTGGCCCCGGCTTAAATGCATGGCCGCGGCAATTTCCACCGCGTACTGGCTCACCCGCTTGGAGTGGCCCTCGGTATATTTATCCTTAGCCTCGATGGTGGCTACCAAAACCTGCACCATCTGGTAGTATTCCTGGCGGCTGTTCAGGTACAGCTTAAAGGCGTAGCGGGCCAGCAGCAGGGGCACCAAAAAGATGACGGCCAGGTAAAGGCCCCCGGGCATTACCAGCAGGGTGGCCATCAGCAGCCCCAGGGTGGGCACCACAAACAGGTTGGGCAGCAAAATCAGCTTCATCATCTGCGCCAAGGAGCGCAGAAAGGTGCCCGGCGCCTCAAAGGTGAGCAGCCGGATGAGGATGATGGCGTTAAGCAGCAGGGAGAGGGCCACAAACAAAAAGGTGGGCAGCAGAATCTGGGGGAAGTGAATGGCCCCCGGCCGGCCCCCCGCCCAGACAAACACAAACCCCGGCAGCAGGACCGAAAGAACCAGATTGCCCGCATTAAAGCAGGTCTTCTTTAGGGGAATATTGAAAATGTGGCGGACTGGGTCCCCCTTTTTGGGGCCGAATTCCACCACAAAGGGGGTGCTTAGGAAGATGACCGCCACGGCGGGCACCACACCCATCACCAGCAGGGAGCACAGGGTGCTGATGAAAGAGATGTCCAGCGCCCGGTCCTCGGTGATGTACACCGGCAGGGCCCGGCACAGGATGCACAAAAGGAACATGGCCATAAACATTCGCAGCTGTTCTGAATCTTATGGTGTTCCTA
>CALGIL010000431.1 GCA_937914895.1 uncultured Angelakisella sp. | reverse complement strand
ACCAAACCCCCCGGAAGAAAACCTCCCCCGACGGGGCAAAAAGACCATCCGTGGAAAATGGAACAAAGCGGGTATCATTCATAAAAAACCATTTTCCCTAAAATTTTACAAATTTTTTCAAAAGCACTTGAAACCCCTCCCCCATTCCCCGTACAATAGAACCAGCACCCCTGGCGGGGAAATGATTCTATTACGAGGAGGAAACCATGATGCCTTGGTCACCCAATCTTTCGGTAGGCGTAGCCCTTATTGACGAGCAGCACAAGACCTGGTTTGAGAAGGCCGAAAAGCTTTTTGAGGCGGGCCGGAAGCGGGAGGCCGCCGGATACATCGGGGAGCTGCTGGGCTTTTTGGACGACTACACCCGAAAGCACTTTGCCGACGAGGAAGCCTATATGCAGCAGATCGGCTATCCCGGCCTTGCCGCCCAAAAGCAAGCCCACGCCGCCTTTATTGCCCAGCTGGCCAAAATCCAGGAGGAGTACAAAACCTCCGGCGGCAACCTGATGGTCATTATGAACTCCAACAAGCTGATCATCGACTGGCTGACCCAGCACATCTCCACCGCGGACAAAAAAATCGGCGAGTTTGCCAGGACCAAGGCCTGACGCCGGCCCGCCCCACCCCGGAGCTTTGCTCCGGGGTTTTTGTGCGTGTGCGGCTTTCTTCCCAAAAAACCGGGGCCGCTTTTGCCTGATCAAAGCGGATTTTTTGTCCGTCTTTGGGAAAGAATAGCCGTGAGGTGAATGCCCATGCCAAAGAAAAAGCGCTCCGGCCGCCGGGCATCCCGGCCAAAGCAGACTGCCGCCACCTCCCTGATGGAGGCGCAGGACCCCAACAGCCGGGCCTATCTGGACGCCTATGCCACCCCGGAGATGAAGTCCAACCTGCAGCAAATCCGCTTTGCACAGCCAAAATCCGCCCCCCGCGGGGACGGCGGCATCCGGCCCGCCCTGCCGTCGGACAAAACCGGGGCCAACACCTTTTTGCCCTTAGGCTCCAGCTATCCCGTGTCCCTGCACGCCCTGCTGGACGCCGACCCGGCGGCCAGCGCCTATTTGGCGGCGCAGCCCCCGGACATCCGGCAAAAGGTCTACGCCGCCAACCTACAGACTGCGGGGGAACTGGAAAACTACGTTAAAAAACTGGAAAACCGTCTGGATGGCCGGCCCCCGGGCCACAGCAGCCCGGAAAACGGCCACGCCTGACGGAGGAAAGGGAGGAAATAGCCATGACAGCCCCAAATCAACTGGAAAATCTGCTGCGCACCGACCCCGAGGCCAAGCTCTATTTTGAGGCCCTGCCCCCGGTGGCCCAGGAGACCGTCCGCATGTCCGGTATCTCCTTTGAAAGCTGCGCGGACCTGAAAAACTGCGTGGATCACTTCCTGCAAAAGGACTGAAGGGCCCCGGCCCAGCGCAGTCCGGCCGCACCCCCGGCCGGGCTGCTTTTTTGCGCCGCCTGCAAGAATTTGCCATCTTTGGGCAAAACGCCTTGACACGGTCCGCAAAAATGAATACTCTATAAGATACAACCAATCCGCTTGACACAGCAACGTAAAGGGGGAGCTTCCTTATGACCCAGGACATCAGCCGCAGGACCCATGTTATCCGCCTGACCCAGATCGCTTTGCTGGCGGCCATCGAGGTGGTGATGAGCTTTACCCCTCTGGGCTTTATCATGATCCCCTTTTTGGCCATCAAGGCCACTTTGGTTCATATCCCGGTGATTGTGGGCGGCGCTCTTTTGGGGCCCGGCGCGGGGGCTGTTTTGGGTGGGATCTTCGGCCTGTGCAGCATCATCAACAACACCCTGTACCCCGGCATCACCTCCTTTGTGTTCTCCCCCTTTCTGGCCGCGGGGCTCTACGGCCCCATGGGGGTCCTCAAGACCCTGGTCATCGCCCTGGTGCCCCGGATTTTAGTGGGCGTGGTCGCCGGGCTTCTGGCCAATCCCGCCGCCGAAAAGCACACCCGTGTCCGCCTGCTGGCGGGGGGTGCGGCCGCGGCCATGACCAACACCCTGCTGGTCATGGGGGGCATCTACCTTTTTTACGGCAAGGATTATGCCCAGACCATCGGCCAAAGCTACGAGCTGCTGCTGGCCTACATTCTGGGGGTCATCTCCTTTAACGGGGTCATCGAGGCGCTGCTGGCGGCGGTGATCACCATGGCGCTGGTACCCATCCTCCGCAAGGCGGCAAAGCCCCGGAGCTGACCCGCCCCACTATGCTTTGAAAGGCCGCTTCGCCGCCGGGCGAGGCGGCCTTTTCCGCATCCCCGCCGGCCGCGCCGCCGTCATAGTTCTTCCGGCGGACCCATATACTCAACTAGTAGAGTAGGGGGTGCCGCCGTGCGCAGGAGCAGGGCTATTTTTATCAATCTTATCTTCCTGACCGCCTCCTCCTTTGCCCTGCAGGCCATCGGGGTGGTTTTTCAGGTCTTTTTGGTGGGCAAAATCGGCGCGGCGGGCATCGGCCTCTTTCAGCTGGTCAACTCGGTCTATTCGCTGTCCGCCACCATCGCCACCTCCGGGGTGCGGTTTGCCACCACCCGCCTGACCTCCGAGGAACTGGGCGCCGGCAACTACTACGGCGCCCGCAAGGCCATGACCCGCTGCTTCCTGTACGCCATGGCCTTCAGCATTGCCGCCTGTACGGCGATGCTGGGCGCCGCGCCCTGGATTGCGGCCCGCTGGATCGGCGACGCGCGCATGACCCTCTCCCTTCAAATTCTGGCCCTGTCCCTTCCCTTCTTCGCGGGGTCGGCGGTGCTGGGGGGATTTTTTACCGCCATCCAGCGGATGGTGCCCGCGGCGGTGGTCCAGGTGCTGGGCCAGCTGCTGCGCATCGGCGTGACGGTGGGGGCCCTGATGCTGCCGGTCACCCAGGGGCTGGAATATTCCTGCGCCGCCATTGTGCTGGGCACCCTGGCGGGGGAGGTTTTTTCCTTCTTCGTGCTTCTTGCCTTTTACCTGGCCCACCTGGCCCGCACCCCCGCCCCCAGGGAAAAGACCCACCGGCTGACACCGCGTCTTTTGGGCATCGCCCTGCCCATCGCCGTCAGCGCCTATGCCCGCACCGCCCTGTTTACCCTGCAGCAGATGCTCACCCCCCGGGGGCTGCGCAACTCCGGGGCCTCGGGGGAATCGGCCCTTGCCACCTACGGCATCATCCACGGCATGGTCCTGCCCCTTCTGCTGCTGCCCTCCGCCTCGGTGGGGGTGCTGTCCCAGCTCATTGTCCCGGAGCTGACCGAAAGCCAGGTGACCGGGCGGGCGCCGCGGATCGACTATATTGTCAATCGGGTATTCCGCCTGGGGCTGTTCTTCGCCACCGGGGTGGCGGGGGTCATGCTGTTTTTTGCCGGGGAGCTGGGGGACCTGGTCTATCACAGTGCCGAGGCGGGGTATTATCTGCGCATCTTTGCCCCCTTAGCCGTGGTGATGTATCTGGACACCCTGGTGGACGGGATGCTCAAGGGCCTTGGCGAGCAGGTGGCCTCC
>CALGIL010000430.1 GCA_937914895.1 uncultured Angelakisella sp. | reverse complement strand
GCACATCTGTTATAACAACACCATCTTCGGCACCTGCTTTCAGGCGCCGCCGGAGCCCCCCCAGGGGGTCCCCCTGGTGGCGGACATCTCCTCCTGCATCCTGAGCCAGCCCCTGGATGTAAGCAAGTTTGGGCTTCTGTACGCCGGGGCGCAGAAGAACCTGGGCCCCGCGGGGGTAACCATCGTCATCCTTCGGGAGGACCTTATCGGGCCGCCCCAGCCCCGGACCCCCACCATGCTGACCTATCAGATCCACGCGGACAACGGGTCGCTGTACAACACGCCGCCCTGCTACGCCATCTACATGGTGGGTCTTGTGCTGCAGTGGCTGCGGGACGAGGTGGGGGGCGTGGAGGCCATGGCCGCCCGCAATCGGGAAAAGGCCGCGCTGCTGTATAATTTTTTGGATCAGTCAAGGCTCTTTAAGGGGACCGCCCGGGCAAAGGACCGGTCGCTGATGAACGTCCCCTTTGTCACCAGGGACCCGGCCCTGGACAAACGCTTTGTCCGCGAGGCTGAGGCGGCGGGGCTTGTCAACCTCCAGGGCCACCGGGTGGTGGGGGGCATGCGGGCCTCTTTGTACAACGCCATGCCCCTGGCGGGAGTCCAAAAGCTGGTTGATTTTATGCACGCCTTTGAGAAGGCGAATCCCCGCGCCAACACAAACGAGGAGGAGTAGCCATATGTACCAGATTCTTTGCAAGGACCGCATCAGCCCCCAGGGCCTGGAGGTCTTTAACCCTGAAAAGTATGTCTGGGGGGATGATTTTGAGAATGCCGACGGCATTCTGGTCCACTCCAACCCCCTTCACGATATGGAGTTTGGCCCGGGCATGAAGGCCATTATCCGGGTGGGTGCGGGCGTCAACACCATCCCGGTGGACCGGTGCAGCAAGACGGGCATTGTGGTTTTTAACACCCCCGGCGGCAACGCCAACGCCGTCAAGGAGCTGGTTATCGCCTCCATGATTTTGGCGTCCCGCAACGCCCTGGAGGCCATGGAATGGACCCGCGCCCTGCAGGGCAGGGGCACCGAGCCGGGCAGGGCGGTGGAAAAGGGCAAGGAGGTCTTTCGCGGGCCCGAGATCATGGGCAGAAAGCTGGGCATTATTGGGGTGGGGGCCATCGGCTCCCGGGTGGCCAAGGCCGCCACGGCCCTGGGGATGCAGGTCTACGGGTACGACCCCTATCTGACCCCCCAGACGGTGGGCGAGCTGCGGCCCCACATCACCATGGTGGGCGACCCCCGGGAGCTGTACGAAAACTGCGAATACATCAGCATCCACACCCCCTTAAACGACGAGACCCGGGACTACATCGGCCGGGAGCAGCTGGCCCTGATGAAGCAGGGGGTATACCTTATCAACTTTGCCCGGGGCCCGGTGGTCAACGAGGCGGCGGTGAACGAGGCGGTGAGCAGCGGCCACGTGGCCAAATTTGTCACCGACTTTCCCACCGACGAGCAGCTGACCATGAAAAACATCATCGGCACGCCCCACCTGGGCGCGGGCACCCCCGAGGCAGACCAAAACTGCGCCTGCATGGCGGTGCACCAGATGATGGACTACCTGGAAAACGGCAACATCACCAATTCGGTCAACCTGCCGGACGTATCCCTGCGCCGGAGCAGCGGCGACCGGGTGTGCATCATCCACCGGAACATCCCGGCCATGATCTCGGGCATTTCCAATCTTTTTTCCAGCGCGGGCATCAACATCGACAGCCTTATCAACCGCTCCCGGGAGGAGATGGCCTACACCATGGTGGACGTGGGCGGTCCCGTGGGCGCCGGCATCGTGGACGCCATCAAAGAGATTGAGGGCGTCATCCGGGTGTTGGTCTATAAATAGTCTTCCATAAGCGATAGGAGGGCCCCGTCCTTTTTGGACGGGGCCCTCCTATTGCTGCTGGTCATCCTTTAGAATCTGTTCTTGGGCTTATTGCTGCGCGGTCCC
>CALGIL010000429.1 GCA_937914895.1 uncultured Angelakisella sp. | reverse complement strand
GATCTGCGGCACTGGACACCTCCTCGGTGACCGAGGAGGACCTGGCGGCCATCAGGCCCTGGGCCATCAAGCCCAACCGCGCCGAGCTGTGCGGATATGCCGGGCGCCCCCTGGAAACCCTGGACGAAATGGTGGCCTATGGGCGCCATCTGGTGGAACTGGGTGTGGAGCACTGCCTTGTCTCCCTGGACAAAGAAGGGGTGCTGTACCTGGGGGAGGAAAAAGTCATCCAGGTGCAGGTGCCGGAGGTGGATGTGGTCTCCCAAATCGGCGCCGGGGACAGCTGCTTTGCGGGCTTTATCGTGGGCATGAGCCAGGGCAAGCCCCTGGAGCAGGCGGTGTGCGGCGCCGCCGCCATGGGCACTGCGGCCTGCCTGTGCACGGGGGCCGAACCCCCGAAGAAGCTGGCCACCGCCAGCATCCTTATGCGCCTCCAGTGCCAGGAGCTGGAGGCCTGACGCGGAAGAAAGAAATCCCCCTGTTTTCGTGGAAGACAGGGGGATTTTTGATTGTATTGTGTCGAAAAATATGATAAAATTTTCCTGCGGTCTATAAGGGGGGTTACGATGAAACACGCAGTCGCCTGCCGCAGGGGAATAACCGTGCTCCTTGGCCTGGGCCTGTGCCTTTGCGTCGGATGGGGCGCGGTGCTGGAGGATGGGTCTGGCAGCACCGGAAGCTACACAAACCTTACCCCGCAGTCCGGCGGGGACCCCGTGGGGTGGGCCAGCCCGCCCAGCGGGCGGTACCTTGCCCAAAGCAGCAACCAGCGCGCCGCCCAGGCGGTCTATCCCATCCGGGACGCCACCATGGTGCGGGTGTCGGTTTACAGCCGCCTGGGGTCCTTTGCCTCCTTTATGGACGACCGGTATGTCCGGGGGAATGGGGGCAGCGGGGAGTACCGCCTTGGATACAGCACCCGGGACGGGCAGGTGTATCTGGACGGCGCCCGGATGCTCTATGACCCCGACGACCCCTATCTCTACTGGTTCCAGCCGGAGGAGGAGGTTCCCTCCGGGCTGGTGGACTACGGCCTGAACGTCTACTGGTCGGCGGACGGGGAGGAATATATCAGGACCGGCACCCGAATGACCGGCTGTGAGGCGGAGGACGGCGCCCACTACTACGAGACCTACGAGGCGGACATCGACCCGGGCGCCCGGTTTTTAAAGCTGGTGCTGTACGACCAGTCCTCCCTGGAGGTACTGGGCCGGGCGGAGCCTTACGAATACACCTCGGCGGGGGATTTGGCCATTGCGTCGGTGGAGAGCGACGGCAGGCTTTACGTTAAAAGCTCCTCCTCCCAAAGCGATGGGGATGGGTATGAGGAGGAAGACTTTTTTCAGGAGGAAGTCCCCTTCCGGGAGGAAATCATCGAGACTGCCCCCAACAGTGCGGCGGTGACGCCGGCTTTTCCCGATGAATTTTTGCCGGAGCAGCAGACCCCGAAGGCCGCCGGGTCCGCTTCCTCCAAGGCCGCTGGGGACAGCGGCAAAGCCGCCGGCAAGACCGCCGGCAAAACCGGCGGGACCGGTAAGGTTCAGCTTCAGGGGGAGAACCAATATCGGGAGGATGCGTCCGCCCAGCCGGTGGGGGAGATTATCCGCCCGGTGTCCCTGGCGGGCGGGGAGGAAAGCCTTTTGGACCGCCTGGGCACCCCGGAGGGGCTTTCCGTTTTCTTTTTCGCCCTGGTCTGTCTGCTTCTTGCCCTCAAGATTTTTGTGAAGGCATAGATTCGATTTGAGCTGTGCCGTGCGGCTGTCTTCCCCTTGCGGGTGGATAGGCAATGCAGGGCATAGGCGCGATTTGCCCAGTGCCGGACAGTTCATCTGCCGCCATTCCCGCGGACAGCCTTGCCCCGGGGATGGCCTTTTTGAGAAAGCCGAAAGACGCCCCGGAACCCAATTCTCCTTGCAACTCCCGGGGAAAATGGTTATGATAATAGTGCGGATGGGCCGCCCCCTTTGGGGCGGAGGACCCGCAGACGAAGAAAGCTGGAGTTGAGGGCTGATGAAACAACTGACAAGCCGGTGCATGGGCTGCATGAAGCCCCTGGACCCCGGCGTTATGGTATGCCCCTCCTGCTCCCATGACAATTCCATCGGAAACCCGCCGGGGGCCCTTGCCGCGGGAACGGTCCTGGGCGACCGGTATCTGGTGGGGAAGATGGAGCGGCAGAGCGGTCTGATTACCGCCTATCTTGGCTGGGATACAAAAAAGAACAGCCGGGTGTGCATCGAGGAATTCATGCCCGCTCCCTTTGCCCGGCGCGGGGAGGACGGCGTGACCCTGCAGGTATCCCCGGAGCACCAGCCCCGGTACAAGACGCTGCTGTCGGACATGGCCGACCGGTGGAAGCGGCTGGCGGGCATCACCAGCAAGGCCCTGCCGCGCATCCGGGAGCTGATTCAGCTGCACAACACCGTTTACTGCATCACCGACTATCATCAGGCCGTCCCCCTGGAGGCATATTTGGAGCAGCGGGGCGCCCTGGAATGGGGCGAGACCAAAACCCTGATGATGCCGGTGTTTTCCCTTGTGTCCCAAATCCACAATCTGGGGCTGGTCCACTGCGGCATCTCTCCGGACAACATCACCGTGGACGACCGGGCCCAGCTGCGGCTGACCGGCTTTGCCCTGCCGGAGCTGCGCACCGCGGGGACGGACCTGCCGCCGGAGCTTTATGCCGGTTACAGCGCGCCGGAGCAGTATTCCAAAAGCCAGTGGCAGGGGGAATGGACCGACATTTATGCCCTGGGCGCCATTTTGTACCGCATCCTGGTGGGGCAGGACCCCGTGGCCGCCGCGCGGCGGACCAAGCTGGACCCCCTGCTGGCGGTGGCCGCCCAAAAGCCCGCCGTGCCGGCCAATGTGTCCGAGGCCATCCTGCGGGCCATGGAGGTGGACAAAAAGCGCCGCTTTGTATCGGTGGACCAGTTTACCGCGGCGCTGCTGGAGGAGACCGCGTCCAATACGGCCGTGTTTCGCCCCGCCCAGG
>CALGIL010000428.1 GCA_937914895.1 uncultured Angelakisella sp. | reverse complement strand
TACCTTTCCATTGCTGGAAAGTAACAAGCAAAAGCCGGCCCACGCCACGACCGGGACGGACAACAGGAAAGCTATACTCATGGGGCCTCGCCGGAGGCGGAAAAGGGTTTGGTCCTTGGGCCAACATAGCGGCAGCGCAGACCCCGCCCGCCAGGGCATCACCCTCACCCCGGAGGGCATTCCCGCCGCCAGGCAAAAAGCAGTTCCAAAATGACGCCGGACGGTTTACATCCCCCGGCCATTGGTGCTATACTTGGCGGGAAAGTGTGTGAGCATAAGGAGGAAATACAGGCGAATGACAGCGCAGGGATTCGACCACGATTTATACATCCGGCGGCAGTCCGAGCATATTTTGGAACGGGTAAACGGCTGGGACAAGCTGTACCTGGAATTTGGGGGCAAGCTGACCCTGGACCTTCACGCCAAGCGGTGCCTGCCGGGGTACCGGCCCAACGCCAAGCTGCAGCTGCTGCGGACCCTGCGGGACAAAGCGGAGATCATCATCTGCGTCTACGCCGGGGACATTGAACGCAACAAGATACGGGGGGATTTCGGCACCACCTACGGCCAGGAGGTGCTGCGGCTTATCGACGACCTGCGCCAAAATGACCTGTCCGTCAATTCGGTGCTTATCACCCGGTACGACGGCCAGCCCGGGGCCCGCCTGTTTGCCCAAAAGCTGGAAAACCGGGGGGTAAAAACCTACAAGCACAGGGCCATCCCCGGCTACCCCCTGGATGTGGACACCATTGTCTCGGACCAGGGCTATGGCAGCAACTGCTGGATCGAGACCACAAAGCCCATTGTGGTGGTGACCGCCCCCGGCCCGGGCAGCGGCAAGCTGGCCACCTGCCTCAGCCAGCTGTACCACGAAAATAAGCGGGGCATCAAGGCGGGCTACGCCAAATTCGAGACTTTTCCCGTCTGGAACGTCCCCCTGAAGCACCCCCTTAACGTGGCCTATGAGGCGGCCACCGCCGACCTCAAGGATTTTAATATCATCGACAGCTTCCATCTGGAGGCCTACGGCAAATCCGCCGTCAGCTACAACCGGGACATGGAAATTTTTCCGGTGGTGCGCCGCATCATCGAAAAAATCACCGGCCAGGAGTCCCTTTATAAATCCCCCACCGATATGGGGGTCAACCAGATCGGCTTTGCCATTACCGACGACGGGGCGGTGCAGGATGCCGCCCGCCAGGAGATCATCCGCCGGTACTTTAAAACCGCCGGGGACTTCCGGCTGGGGGAGGCCGACGAGGAGACCTTTGCACGCCAGAAGATGCTGATGCAGGCCATGGGGCTGCGCCCCGAGGACCGCCCGGCGGTGGAGCCGGCCCGGCAGTACCGGGACCAGGTGCGCCAGCGGCTGGGGGCCTGCAAAGAGGTGACCGCCGTGGCCATCCGGCTGCCCGACGGCGCCGTCATCACCGGGCGCAACAGCCAGCTGATGACCGCCCCCGCGGCGGCGGTGCTTAACGCCGTCAAGTATCTGGCCGATCTGCCCGACGCCATGCACCTGCTGCCCCCCATCGTCATCGAGCCCATTCAGGCCCTCAAGGGCGGCACCTTTCATCTGGCCGACCACCTGCTGTGCTGCGAGGAGATTTTGATGGCCCTGGCCATTTCGGCGGTGACCAACCCCGTGGCCCAGACCGCCATGGAGCAGCTGGGCAGGCTGGAGGGGGCCCAGGCCCATTCCACCACCTTTGTCCTCACCTCCGACGACAATATTTACACCCGGCTGGGGATGAACCTCACCTGGGACAGCGAGTACCTGACCGACAGCCTGTTTACCGTATAAGGAGCCTTTGAGAGCCCTGCGCGGACCCCCGTGCGGGGCGGTGCTTTATGTGGGGGGAAAAAACCCTGCGGACCCCACACCGCGCGGACACAGAAGGGGCGATTCATCCCAAACATGCAAGCCGCCCCTTTTCCCCATGCTTTTATCCGGGAAAGGAGGCGGCAGCTTTGCCTGTCAAGCAAAAAGCACCCACCCGGCCGCCCGGGCCGCCCGCGCCCCAAAGGGCCCCGGCGCCGCCCCCCCGGTGGGAGAAACGGCGTTCGGTGTGGCCGGCGGTTTTGGCGGTGCTGCTGGCGGCGGGGGCCGGCGGCTTTGCCTTGGGGATGTCCCTTCGGGACCCGCCCCCCCTGCCCCAGACCCTCCCGGCCGCCGTCCTGGACGGGGTGCCGTCGTCCCCCTCCGTCGTCCCCTCCCCC
>CALGIL010000427.1 GCA_937914895.1 uncultured Angelakisella sp. | reverse complement strand
AATGTGACTGGAGTTCAGACGTGTGCTCTTCCGATCTGGATGTCCTCCTTCGTCCGGCCGGAGGACCGGGTCCTTCTCAAGCCCAACCTGCTGCGCAGGGCCGCCCCGGACCAGGGAATCACCACCCACCCGTCGGTGTTTGAGGCGGTGGGCCGCCTGGTGCGGGAGGCCGGGTGCCGCCAGGTAAAGTGGGGGGATTCCCCCGGCGGGGTCAATCCCTCCGCCGCCCGGGTGGGTGGGGCCGCCGGCATTGCCGGGGCGGCGGACAGGCTGGGCATCCCCCTGGCAGATTTTACAAAGGGGGTGGATACGCCCTTTCCTCAGGGCCGGGCGGCCAAAGAATTTTCCATCTGCCCCGGCGCCCTGGAGGCAGACGCCATCCTCAACCTGTGCAAAATGAAGACCCACGCCCTGGAGCGGATTACCGGGGCGGTCAAAAATACCTTTGGGGTAATCCACGGGGCTGTCAAGGCCGCCGACCACGTTAAATACCCCGACCCCGACAGCTTTGCGGAGATGCTGGCGGACCTGAATCGTCTGATCGTGCCCAGGCTCCATATCATGGACGGCGTTATGGCCATGGAGGGCAACGGCCCCGCCGGCGGCACCCTGGTGCAGATGGGGGTGCTGCTCTTTTCCCAGGACCCGGTGGCCCTGGACGCGGTGTTCTGCCGCCTTATCCATTTAAGCCCCCTGCTGGTGCCCACCAACGTCCGGGGCCGCACCGCCGGCATCGGCACCTGGCGGGAGGAGGAGATCCAGCTCCTCGCCCCGGATGGAGAGCTGTCCATGGCCCAGGCAGTGGAACGCTGGGGCAACCCGGACTTTGACGTGCAGCGCACCGGCACCGGGCTGGGCCCCCTCACCCGGGGGGCCGCCTCCCTGCGGACCTTCGGCCCCCGGCCGGTCATCCGGGAGGACAAGTGCGTCAAGTGCGGCGTCTGTGTGGAGTCCTGCCCCGTGGAGGGAAAGGCCATCCATCAGCCGGACCCGGGTGCGATCCCCCGGTACGAGTACGCCAAGTGCATCCGCTGCTTCTGCTGCCAGGAGCTGTGCCCCGCCCATGCCATCGAGGTGCGGGAGCGAGGGCAATGGCAATGAACAATGAACAATTCTGGCGCCGCGCTTTGCACGGCTGGCAACTGCAAGTGGTGGAAAAACAACGGCCTTATGCTGTTGGCTGGAGCTATTCTTGATTGCTGATTTGTTCCTTTTTGAAAAAAGGAACCGAAAAACTTTTTAGTGCCGTGCCGGGCTGGCTTTGTATTGTGCCTTGCTTCGGAGCAAAGCTCCGAAGCCGCCAAAAGGGACTGGGAGAGGGAAGATACATCTTCCTCTCCTCAGTCCCTTTTGGCGGCCCGGGTGTCCGGGCAAGGCACAAAATCCCGTTGTGGCCCCTTTTAAAAGTTTTAGTCCAGTTTTTTCAAAAACTGGCAGGGTGCGGGACAGCGTCCCGCGGCCGTTCAACTGGCAGAGTGCGGGACGGCGTCCCGCGGCGGTTCAGTCGTCCCCCCGCAGCAGGTTTTCGGCGTAGTCCTTCAGGCTGTTGTAGGAATGGATGTTGTCGGCGCGGGTCCCTATCTGGTCCCGCACGTAATCGGGCAAGGAGAGATACAGGCTGCTTGCCTCCTCATCCCCCCGCAGCAGGGCGTCCAGGTCCTGATACTGCTCGTGGTCCATGAAATTCACCTCTTTTTACCCTTAGGATGCCTGCTGCGGCCCCAAACATACACCCGGGGGCCGGATTTGTCATAGGATGGCGCAGGGAGGTGGAGCAAGTGGATCTTCGCAACAATCAGATCACCGTGGCCCAGCTGCTGGATAACCCCCAGGCAAGGGCGCTGCTGGACCGGGAATTTCCCGGGCTGTCCAACCAGCCCCTGGTGCGGTCGGCCCGGGGCCTCACTTTGGCGCAGGTGCTGCATCTGGTCGCGGGGCGGGTTTCGCCCCGAAAAATCCAGTACCTGCTGGAGGAGCTGAAAAAGCTTTAGGCGCAAAAGAGGGGGGGTGCCCCCTCTCTTTTTATGCCATTTTGTTCCAAATGGTGGTTGACACCCCCTACTAGATGTAGTATGATGTGCTTACATCTTACCGGTGCATATCACAAGATATAGACTGACAACCGGACCGCCGCGGTACAGCGGAGCGCAAGGCGGGCCGCGGCTTTGCGTCCCCCCGGGGACGCTTTTTGCACCGGTAAAAACAAGAACGAGAGGGGACGGACAACATGACCAGCACCATCCGCAAAAGGAACGGGACCCTGGTGCCCTTCCAGCAGGAGAAGATCACCTGGGCCATTTTTAAGGCGGCCAACGCCGTGGGGGGCGACGACTGGGAGCGGGCGCAGGCCCTCAGCGACCAGGTGGTCCGGCTGGCCGATGAGCGGTATGGGGATGAGATCCTGGAAGTGGAGGACGTCCAGGATCTGGTGGAGAAGGTCCTGATTGAAAACGGCCACGCCAAGACGGCCAAGGCCTATATTCTGTACCGCGAAAAGCGCCGGGGCGCCCGGGAATCCAACGCCCTCATCGGCGCCACCATCCAGATGTTTTCGGACTATCTGGGGGACATGGACTGGCAGATTAAGGAAAACGCCAACACCCAAAAGTCCATCAACGGCATGAACAACTATATCCGGGAGACCTTTACCAAGCAGTACTGGCTCCATGAGGTATACCCCGAGGAGATCCGCCGGGCCCATGTCTCCGGGGACATCCACCTGCACGACCTGGGCTTTTTCGGCCCTTACTGCGCCGGGTGGGACCTGCGGATGCTGCTCACCGACGGCTTCGGCGGCGTGCCCGGCAAGGTGGAATCCAACCCGCCCAAGCACCTGCGCGCCTTTTTGGGCCAAATTGTCAACTCCACCTTTACCACCCAGGGCGAATCGGCGGGCGCCCAGGCCTGGAGCTCCATCGACACCTACGCCGCCCCTTTCATCCGTTATGACAACATGGCCTACAAGGATGTCAAGCAGGCGCTGCAGGAGTTCATTTTCAACCTCAACGTGCCCACCCGGGTGGGCTTTCAGTGCCCCTTTTCCAACCTGACCTTCGACATTGTGCCGCCCCGCACCCTGAAGGACCAGAACGTCATTGTGGGCGGCAAGGTCCGGGACGAGGTGTACGGCGACTTCCAGAAGGAAATGGATCTGTTTAACATGGCCTTCTGCGACGTGATGCAGGAGGGGGACAAAAAAGGGCGGGTGTTTACCTTCCCCATTCCCACCATCAACGTCACCAAGGAGTTTGACTGGGATTCCCCCGTGGCGGACCGCTTTATGGAGATCACCTGCAAGTACGGTATCCCTTACTTTTCCAATTATATTTCCTCCGACCTGTCCCCCGAGGATGCCCTGTCCATGTGCTGCCGCCTGCGGCTGAACACCAAGGAGCTGCGCAAGCGGGGCGGCGGCCTGTTCGGGTCCAACCCCCTCACCGGCTCCATCGGGGTGGTCACCATCAACCTGCCCCGCATTGCCTATCTGTCCAAAAGCGAAAGCGAATTCCGCAGCCGCCTGTGGCGGATGATGGACGTTGCCAAAAACTCTTTGGAAATCAAGCGTAAAACCATTGAGGAGCAGACCCGGGGCGGCATGTACCCCTACTCCGCCTTCTTTCTCAAGGACGTTAAGGAGCGCACCGGCTTTTACTGGTACAACCACTTTAACACCATCGGCCTTGTGGGTATGAACGAGGCCTGCGCAAACTTTTTGGGCAAGGACCTGACCACCCCCCAGGGGCAGGAATTTGCCATCCGCACCCTGGAATACATGCGGGAGATCATTTCCGGGTTCCAGGAGGCCACCGGCCATGTCTACAACCTGGAGGCCACCCCCGCCGAGGGCACCAGCTACCGCCTGGCCAAGCTGGATGTGGAAAAGTACGGCGCGGACATCGTCACCGCCGGCGAGGAGGTGCCCTATTACACCAACTCCTCCCAGCTACCCGTGGGCTACACCGACGACATCTTCGAGACCCTGGACCTCCAGGATGAGCTCCAGAGCCTGTACACCGGCGGCACGGTGCTGCACCTGTACCTGGGCGAACAGATTAAGGACATCCAGGTGGCCAAGGACCTGCTGAAAAAGGCCTTTACCAACTACAAGCTGCCCTACCTTTCCCTGACGCCCACCTTTTCCATCTGCCCGGAGCACGGGTACTTAAACGGCGAGCAGTACACCTGCCCCACCTGCGGCAAGGACGCCGAGGTGTGGAGCCGCGTGGTGGGCTATCTGCGCCCGGTGCAGAACTACCACAAGGGCAAGGCGGAGGAATGGCGCCAGCGGGTAAAGTATGTCATCAAGCCCGACGAGGCGGTCAGCCAATGACTGTCCCCATCGGGGGGCTCATGAAGTTTTCCACCATCGACTTCCCCGGGGTGCTCAGCTGCGTGCTGTTTTTGCGGGGCTGCGACCTGGACTGCTTTTACTGCCACAACCGGGGCCTGCTGGGGCCGGGGGAGGACCTCCCCTGGTCCCAGGTGCAGGACTTTTTGCGGCGGCGGGCGGGCATGCTGGACGGGGTGGTGGTCTCCGGCGGCGAGCCCACCCTGCACCCCGGTTTGCCGGAGCTGCTGGCCGAGCTGAAGGGCTTGGGCTACAAGGTCAAGCTGGATACCAACGGCCAGCGCACCGCCCTGGTGCAAGACTTTGTAAAGCAGGGTCTTGTGGATTACGTGGCCGTGGACTGGAAGGCCCCCCAGGGCCAGTACCCGTCGGTGTGCGGCGGCGACCCCACAGGCCGGGAGCGCACCAAGGCCACCATCGACTGGCT
>CALGIL010000426.1 GCA_937914895.1 uncultured Angelakisella sp. | reverse complement strand
CAGTATACGGCCCGAATACCGTCGATTCAATAGGAGTTTGTTTCCATTTTGTAATTTTCCTGTTTTTTCTACATAAAGTATACTATTTTTTGACAGAAAAAACCCTAAAAAAATCCAGGATTGTCAAAACCCACGGAAAGGGCCTGCAATTCCTGGAAAAATGGTGTCAAAAAAGTTAAAAAGCCGGCGCAAATCAAAGACCGCTTCTGACAAGCCTGCCCGCTTTACAGTCCGTTTTCGAAGCAAAGCCGCCCCTGATTCCTTCGCGGGGCGGCAATCCCCTGCCTGTGCGCAAAACCGGGCTTCCTGCCCAAGGGCAGAACCCGCGCTGGCGGCACCCGCTTTTGCGCAGACACACAAACGCCGGGCAGTCAGCCTGCCCGGCGCCGTCAAACACCTTGGTCAAAATCGCGGGGGTGCCCTCAGCTGGCCACCGCCACCTTATTCAGGGCCTCCATCAGCCTGCCAATGTCCATGCCGTGGGCCATGGCGCCCTGCTCGATGGTCTCAAACTGGGCAATGGCGCAGCCCAGGCAGCCCATGCCGAACTCCATAAACACCCGGGCGGTGTCGGGGTACTTTTGGACGACTTCCATAATGCTGTTCTCTTTGGTAATCATATCACTCGCTCCTTTTTGATTGGCCAACATGTGCGGGCATAGGGCCCGAGGTTTGTCTACCACATCAGTATAGTACAGACCTGTCCCGCCGTCAAGTGCCCGGGCCGGATTATTCACAACTCCTTTTATGCGGTGCCGCCTTAGGATTTTCCAACTTTATCCCAGCTTTTGCAGGTGCCGGTAAAAATCCGTTTTACCTGGTCCGCCGTCAGCCCGGCAAAATTGCTGTCCGGGTGGACAATGACGCAGATGCCGTCGGTGCCGATGCGCGCCGCCCGCAGGGTGCCCACCTCGTCCCCGGTCAGCTCCCGGGACACCATGGCCATGTGGCACCCCCCGGACCAAAGGCTGTCCAGGCCGGCGGCGGAATCGCTGGGGACGATTTCAAAGGTGACGGCGGGGTTTTGCTCCCGGTAGGCGGCGGCCAGGCGTTCCACCAGGTCCGCCATGGTGCCGGAGCCATGAATGACCACCTTGCCCGACGCGCCGTAGGGCTGGTACTCCTGGGCGGCGTCGGCGGGGACATGGCTTTGGGCCACCACCTTCTGCCCCTGGGGCGACTGGACGTACCGGATAAAGTCCGAGGCGGTGCCCGTGGGCTTGCCCCGGGTGACCAGCAGCAGAGGGCAGGACATTTTATAGCTGCCCGCCTTCACGTTTTCGGGGGTGGGCTCGTACCCGTCGATGCGCAGGGGCTTTACCCCCGTACCCAGGGACCCCACCGACACATACCCGATGGCGTACTTGTCCCCCGCCACCGCCGCCAGCATCTCCCCGTCGGTGGCGGGGGACAAGTACGCCATCGTCGGTGGCCGCCACCAGGCCCTGGGCCGACCGGTCCTGGGCCACCTCCTGGGCGGACGCCTTGGACCGCACCCCAAACAGGTCCACAAAGGCCTCCCTGGTGCCGGAGCCCTCCTCCCGGTGGACGACCCGGATGTCCTGGGCGACGTCAAAGGACAGGCCGGCGCCGTCGTCAAAGCTCCGCCCCCGGCCGCACCCCGCCAGCAGCAGCGCAAACAAAATCACCACGCTCCCCAGCCGCTTCATCGTTTTTGACGCCTCCTTTCCATCGCAGATTTGATTCGCGTTTAGTATAAGCGCCCATGGGAAGAATACCACCGGAAGGGCGCTGTCAAAATCATGCAGCGCGCCGCCCCGCCTTGACGCCGGCCCCGGAACGTGGTAAAATCAGGCCAGAAACAGGAGAGAGGTGGAAAGATGAGGAAATAACTTTTTTATTGCTGTACGCGCCAATGCGCCGGGCACCGCCCCGGACCCTTTGGCTGCCACAGAATAGAAAAGTCCTCTCTTTCCGTATGGGTCTGCCCGGGGAACCTGCCCGGGCGCGTACCTGCCATCCGCCTTTGCGCCATGGGGAGAGAGTCTGCCCTGTGGCGTTTTTTGTTTGGCCAAAACGGAGCAGCCCCCGGGCCGCTCCGGGCCGCGGAGGAATGTACCCATGCAGATGACCATCCAAAAGCTCACCTTCGGCTATGACGGCAGTCCGGAGGACATTTTTACCGACCTGTCCCTCTCCCTGGACACCCGGTGGCGGCTGGGCTTTATCGGCCGCAACGGCCGGGGCAAGACCACCCTGCTGCGGCTGCTGGCCGGGGAGCTGGACGCCCGGGGGGCCATCCGCAGTCCCCTGGAGATGGACTATTTTCCCTTTGCCCCGCCCGCCGCACCAGACCTGTGCGCCCTGGAGGCGGTGCTGGCCATGGCGGCGGACCCCGGCGTCCAGGAGTGGCAGGTCCTGCGGGAGGCCGAGCTGCTGGACATGGACCCGGCGGTGCTGGTCCAGCCCTACGCCACCCTCTCCGGCGGGGAGCGGACCAAGCTGCAGCTGGCCGTCCTGTTTTTGCGCCAAAACAACTTCCTCCTCATCGACGAGCCCACCAACCACCTGGACGCCCACGGGCGGCAGGTGCTGGGGGATTACCTGGGCCGGGGGGACAAGGGGTTTATCCTGGTGTCCCACGACCGGGATTTTCTGGACCGCTCCTGCGACCACATTCTATCTTTAAACCCCGCCGGGGTGGACCTGAGCCGGGGGAATTACTCCACCTGGCAGGCCAACAAGGACGCCCGGGACGCCTGGGAACAGGCGGAGCACGAAAAGTTGACCCGGGAGGCCGCCCGCCTGCGGGAGGCGGCCGGGCGCACCGCCCAGTGGTCGGCCCAAATCGAAAAAAGCAAGATCGGCAGCCACGCCGCCGACCGGGGGTACATCGGCCACAAATCCGCCAAGATGATGAAGCGGGCCAAGGGCATCCAGCGCCGCCGGGAGGACGCCCTGAGCGAAACCCGCCAGCTTTTAAAAAACCTGGAGGAGGCCGACAGCCTGAAGCTGCACCCCCTGGAATACCCCAAGGACCTGCTGGCCGAGGCCCGGGACCTGACGCCCCAGTACGGGGACCGGGTGGTCTGCGGGCC
>CALGIL010000425.1 GCA_937914895.1 uncultured Angelakisella sp. | reverse complement strand
CAGCTGGATGACCGAGAGGTGGACCGGCTGCTGCACAAAAGGCCCGCAAAGGCGGAAAAACAGGATTAAAGATGGCTAAATTCGTATATTTATCTCAATAATATACTTTAAGTACATTATGGCGCAGGATGTTTTTTCTTTCCTGGGCATCTTCTCGCCGCACAAAGTGACGCCTTTATCAGGGAAGCAAGAGCAAAAATGGCGGAATTTGTATATTTATAGTTATAATGTACTTATAGTATATTATATGATAGAGTGCTTCTTCTTGTCCCAGCACTTTTGCGCCACACAAAGTGACGCCTTAATAAAAATTTGGGAGGACTTATGACGGAAACAGAGCTTGGGCGCCCCACCGCCGTGTTGGCGGCGGCGGACACCGGTGAATATGATTTGGACGTCTCGCTGGCGGAGCTGCGGGAGCTGGCCGACACGGCGGGGTATGACACCTTTGGGGTCATCACCCAGCGCCGGGAGGGACCCGACCCCGCCACCTTTTTGGGCCGGGGCCGTTTGGAGGAGCTGGCCCAGTTTGTAGAGAACAGCGACGCCGACGCCGTCATCTTTGATCACGAGCTGTCCCCGGTGCAGATCCGCAACATTGAAAAAATCTGCGACTGCCCGGTTATCGACCGCACCATGCTGATTTTGGATATTTTTGCCAGCCGCGCGGTGTCCGCCGAGGGCAAGCTGCAGGTGGAACTGGCCCAGCTGCGGTACCAGCTGCCCCGGCTGTCGGGCCGCGGCGTCCAGCTGTCCCGCCAGGGGGGCGGCGGCGGCGGCGCGGCCGGCGCCCGGCGGGGCGGGGGCGAGACTAAGCTGGAAACGGACCGGCGGCACATCCGCCGGCGCATTACCGCCCTGGAGGGGGAGTTGGAGGACCTGACCGCCCGGCGGGAACGCCTGCGCCAGCGGCGCAAAAAGGACGGCCTTACCACTGTGGCCATTGTGGGCTATACCAACGTGGGCAAATCCACCCTGCTCAACCAGCTGACCCAGGCGGGGGTGCTGGCGGAGGATAAGCTGTTTGCCACCCTGGACCCCACCGCCCGGGCCCTGGACCTGCCCGACGGCCGCCGGGTGATGCTCATCGATACGGTGGGCCTGGTGCGCCGCCTGCCCCACCATTTGGTGGAGGCCTTTAAAAGCACCCTGGAGGAAGCCGCCGGCGCGGACCTCATCCTGAATGTCTGCGATATTACCAGCCCCGAGATGGCCCAGCAGCTGGAGGTAACTCAGTCCCTCCTCACCCAGCTGGGGGTCGAGGACACGCCGGTGCTGGTGGTCCTGAACAAATGCGACCTGGTCCAGGAAAATCTGGATCCCATCGCCGGGACAGTGGTTAAAATCTCGGCCAAAACGGGGCAGGGGATGGCGGAGCTGCTGGCGGCCATCGCCGCGGGGCTGCCCCCCAGCCACGTGCGGATGACCCTGCTGCTGCCCTATTCCATGGGGGAGCTGCAGGCCCGCATCGAAGGTCTGGGCAAGGTGTTTGACCGGCAGTTTTTGCCCGAGGGGGTGCTGCTGGACGCCGCGGTGGACCGCACCCTGCTGGCCGCCGCCGAACCCTATGTGCAAAAGCCCGGTGCCGCGTCCGGGCGCGACAAGGAGTAACCAGTATGCAGCGAATGTTGGGCCTGATGCGCAAGGCCATTCACGATTACGATATGATCCGCCCCGGGGACAAAATTCTGGTGGGGCTCTCCGGGGGCAAGGATTCGGTGGTCCTATTAACCGGCCTTGCCCGCCTCCGGCACTTTTTGGGGGTGGATTTTCAGGTGGAGGCCCTCACCCTGGACATGGGCTTCGGCGGCGTCCGGCAGGATCTTTCCCAGCTGGAAGCCCTTTGCCAAACCCTGGAGGTCCCCTATACCATTAAGGCCACGGACATCGGCCCCATCATTTTTGACCAGCGCCAAGGATGCGCCGGGGGGCCATTCACGACACCGCAAAGGAACTGGGCTGCAACAAGGTGGCCCTGGGCCATCATGCCGACGACGCGGTGGAAACCTTCCTTATGAACCTCTTTAACGAGGGGCGGGTGGGCTGCTTTTCCCCCGTTACTTACCTCAGCCGCAAGGACCTGTTTGTCATCCGCCCCATGGTATACGCCTGGGAAAAGGACGTCATTCACGCCCAGCGGTCGGAGGACCTCCCCGTGGTCAAAAGCAAGTGCCCCGCCGACAAGGTGACCAACCGCCAGTGGACCAAGGATTTCCTCCGCGGTCTGGAAAAGCAGAATCCCGGCGTCAAGCAGCGGATTTTAGGCGCCATGGAGCGCGGCGGCATCAATGGCTGGGGGAAGGTTTTATAACCGTTTTTCGGTTCCTTTTTCAAAAAGGAACAAAAAGCCCGGCCGGAGGCTCCGCTTAACACACCTATTAACTTTAGCTTTTTCGCCTCTGGCGGGGATACCCTCCGGGGGCGTCTTGATGCCCTGGCGGGCGGTCCCTATGGGTATAGATTTCCTGTTGTTCGCCCCAGTCGTGGCGTGGGCCGGCTTTTGCTTGTTACTTTCCAGCAATGGAAAGTAACCAA
>CALGIL010000424.1 GCA_937914895.1 uncultured Angelakisella sp. | reverse complement strand
TGTGATGAACTGGCGCATGGCCCTTGCCATCCTTTGGGTCGTCCCCGTCGCTTTGGTGTTGACCGTGGGTACGAAAAAGCTGCAGGACCAATACGGCGGCAGAAGCATCCTGAAAAAGCGCGCTGTGACCGACCATATCCAGGAGGGGCTTGAAACCATCCGGAACATTAAGGCCGACAATTTGGAGGAAAGCTACCTTGCGGAGCTGAACGAAAAAACGGAGATTGCCGAACGGGGCTGCATCCAGGCCGAACTGGTGGGCGGCTCCTTCATCAGCAGCGCACAGGCCTTTTTAAAGGTGGGCCTTGCCACCACGGTGCTGGTGGGCATTGCCCAGGTCACGGCGGGAAGGTTTGATTTTCTGTTTTTCCTCGGCTTCCTTTTTGCCGCCGCGCGCATTTACGACCCAATTTCGCAGACGCTGCAAAATATTGCCGCCACCTTTAACGCCAAGCTCTATATTGACCGCATGCGCGCCATTCAGGAGGAGCCCATCCAAACCGGGACGGAGCATTTTATGCCGGATGGGTTCGACATCATTTTCGACCATGTGGATTTTTCTTACCAGGGCGACGACGAGGGCGTTTTGAAGGATGTGTCCTTTGCGGCAAAGCAGGGCGAAATTACGGCGCTGGTGGGGCCCTCCGGCGGGGGTAAATCCACCGCCGCCAAGCTGGCCGCCCGCTTTTGGGACGTGGGAGCCGGAACCATCACCCTGGGCGGCGTGGACGTATCCTCGGTTGATCCCGAAACGCTGCTGAAATATTACGCCATCGTTTTTCAGGACGTGGTGCTTTTCCGCGATACCATTATGGAAAATATCCGCCTTGGGCGCCGGGACGCAAGCGACGAAGAGGTACTGGCCGCCGCCAAGGCCGCCCACTGCGACGAATTTGTCCAGGGGCTCCCCGAAAAATACGAAACGATGATCGGCGAAAACGGCGCGACGCTTTCCGGCGGAGAGCGCCAGCGTATCTCCATTGCCCGCGCACTGCTGAAAAACGCGCCCATCGTCCTGCTGGATGAAGCCACCGCCAGTCTGGATGTGGAAAATGAGAGCGCGGTGCAAA
The DNA here is from genome assembly GCA_937914895.1 of uncultured Angelakisella sp. Taxonomy (GTDB): domain Bacteria; phylum Bacillota; class Clostridia; order Oscillospirales; family Ruminococcaceae; genus Angelakisella. The sequence continues at coordinate 6,966 of CALGIL010000424.1, read as the reverse complement.
GGGCGCTTTCGCGCCTGCTGCAGGGCAAAACGGTTCTCATCATCGCCCACCGGATGCGCACCGTCGCCGGGGCTGACAAAATTGTGGTGCTGGAAGAAGGCCGGGTAGCCGAACAGGGAACGCCGGAGGAGCTGATGAAAGACGGCAAAGCCTTCCGCCATATGGTGCAGCTGCAGCAGAAAAGCACCGCGTGGACGCTGGGAGAAAACGCCTGAGGCTTCTAACTCGCGGTATGCCAAACAAAGCGAAAACAGAACATTCAAAGATGCAAATCAGCCGCCTATGGGCGGCTGATTTTTCTGCCCGCAGGGACGCCGTACCCACGAATCACGCTGTTTCCCACCGACCTTCAATAGGGGATAAATTCTATCGCCGCGCTCAAAACCGAATTTGAGTAGTGTTGTTATGAGAATCCTGCTATAATAGTAGCCAGTTGAAAGGAAAAGGTGACAAATATGAGTGACAGTTGGTTTAACTCCCTTTTACTTGCGCTTGGCCTACAAATGCGCAGGGAACAAAAAGCCGAGCGAACCCGCCAAGAGTTTCTGCGGCAGCGCAGAGAAGAACTTATTCATGCAATCACTGCATTACAGGAAATTCTGGCCACGCTTATTTTGGAGAGCGGACCCATAGGCCTGCCCACTGAAATTGTGGAAAGCACAAAATTGGTGCCCCTCTATGCCATGGGGGAGGTTCTTTCGGCCCAAGGTGCAGTTTTGCCTGAACAGGAAGCCGTTTTAAAAACCTTCATCACACAGTTTAATCCGGTTTACAACTATGCTCAATATATCCAGGCTGTCATTAACCGTACCGGCCTTTATGAGCAATACTGGGATATTCTCGCCCTTGAAGAAGACCATTGCGGCACTTTTTGGCAAACACTTTTCGAACTTATTTACCGTACCCGTTTGCTGGATGCAATACAAACGATTGATAATCAACTTAGCTTGATTGTTGTAAATTTTGCTTTTCTGGGTGACCCGGAAGCTACCATTATGGAACCGATATGCAATCGCATGCTCAATCATCTGAATAGGAATGTAAATTCTTGTCAGCAAACGCCCCGTATTCATGCGCTTATGCTGCTGCAGCAAGTTTTACTGGAGCAGAGGAATCTGAAAATTGAGGACCACTTTCTATTGGAAGACACAGACATTGTGCAGGACGGGAGAAAGTTTTATGTGTTTACGGTTCATGAAAAAACATCACTTGCATTTTGTGGGAAATTTGCGGTGAGGGCGATTAAATGCACTGCGGATGGCCGGCTTGACTACAAAAACGATCTCGATGTAATTGACAGATGGAATGATACCAAACATGAGTATGAGTTATTTTATCAAGTATGATTTCCCCTTAATTTCTCCAGGCCCTACAAATTGCGTTCAGGCTTCGGGAAAAAACCGTCCCATTGGCCCATAAAGCCAGCGTCATTTAGGCGCTGGCTTTTCTTAAGGCCTTATAGGCTGCCCGTCATGACCACCCCTCTTAGGGGTGGTCATGACTTGTCAGAAAGGGAAGCGGTGGGAAAAGTGATGGCAGCTATGTGAGTTTTACGCTTTTTGCAATTGCCCACAGGCTTTTGTCCGCAATAACACCCTCCTCCAGCTGGATTCCCACATAGACCAGCAGATTTTTATCGTAGGACAAAATCCCCCGGCTGTACTGCGTCTTGGCTGCCGCCATGGCCTGGCCGTCCTTGGGGACCTGGCGCCTGATCCGGCAGGTGGCGGTGCAGGCGGCTTCGCTTTGGACCACGGGGGTATAGTCCTCCTCCCAGCTGACCACCGAGCCGGTCATGATTTGACTGTATACCGCCCGGGGATTGTCCCCCGCGTCCTCATAAAGCTGAAAGGTATTGCAGCCCATGGAGCCGATGCGCACCTCCCCCTGATAAATGCCAACGGTTGAAAACAGACCCCAGGCGGCGTCCCCCTCCGCTTCCGGCGTCTTAAGAGTCCAGCCGTCGGGGAGAAGCAGCTCCAGCGTAAACGGGGCAATGTCAAAAACTTTACCGCTGTACTGGGTTTTCCCAATGTCGTTGGCAGGAAAGGTAACGGCTTGCCATGCGAAGCCGGCGGGAACATTCGCAGAGCCGCTGGATTCCAATGCGCTTTCGCTGTCCGGTGCTGCATTATGCGTTTCATTGACAGCCTCAGGATAATCATAATCCTCTACATACCAGTTACCGTCCATGCGTTTTATGGTAAATTCAGCATGACCAAAGGTGGGCGGATCATTTGTGCCTTCAGGCTGCCGGTATTTTATATCCAATACAACTGTATCGCCGACAGCCTCAACTACCTTCATTCCATCTAAGGCATCCGCATAGGAGTAGCCCGTTCTCCATGGTCCCATCCTGTAAACTTTTTGCCCTCTCTTTTGGATGAAAGTATAGGGCCCTCCAATCAGGGTTTGTTCCAGCTGTGCCTTGCCGTCAGCGGTAAAATAAGCATCAACAGCCTCGTCATAATTAAAAATCTCAAAAAATTCAGGCGCGTCCTCAAACAGAGAAACGCCGGAATCACTGACTTCAAAGGTTTCGGTATTGTCCACGTTGTAGATGTTGTTGACGTTGTTCCACAGGTAACGGACGTCGGATGAAAGATACTCCCCGTTGACATAAACCGTTAAGCCATAGCCATCCTTACTCATTCCATCCTCCTGCACATCCTCTACAAAAGGCAGCAAATCTCCCTGATAACCCCCCTCATTATAATTGTAATAGCTTGCTACTCTCCAGCTATCGGCAGGGGATGTATCAGGATTCTGCGGACCTTCTTTACGCAGAAGCAGTTCAAAAGAATAATCGACCAGCGGAACATTTGAGGGATTATCACTGTTTTTATCCGGCCCCTCACAGATAGCAGTTAAAGCAACATTTTCTTTCGATGTGGAGAGCACAATATATTCCTTTGGCGGGGTGGTTCCACCCTCCGGAACGCCGCCCTGGTCGCCAACATAAAGGGCCCCATCTATTTCCCTGAATTTACCGATCTCAATCTTGTCATAGAAGTTGGATTGACAAAAAGCCCTTGTAAAAACTGCTTCCGTTGCAGATCTAAGTTCATCTAAGCTCTGAAACCGAACAACTTTTCTGTAATATGCGCCGTCCAGTTCCAATGTGGGGGCATCCTCGGCAATCCACAGCTCCTCAAAGGGGGCATCGCTAAAATACCATGAAAAAACAGTATGGGCCTGCGCCATCAATTCCCTGGCGGTAAATATATACAAGCTATATTCCTGCTGCAAAAGGGCATCCTTTGTTTTTTCATCCGGCGGCATTACTGAATAAACGCCTAGCGCATATCCCCCCGCAAAAAGGCCCACGGCCAGCACGGCGGCCAGCGCCGCCATCCATTTTTTCTGCTCCCTGTGGTTCACAATGGCCTCCAGCCGCTCTTTTACCAGCCGGGCGCTTTCGCTCATGGTGATGGACACCACAAAATCGCTGTAACCGCCCTGGGCCTGCAGGGAGGTGATGAGGGCGTCCCCATAGGTCAGGCGGTCCGCCGCGTCCAGCCGCCGGAGGACGGCCTCGTCGCAGGAAAGCTCGCAGGCCCGGCTGATCTCTCTGGCCGCCAAATACACCAGCGGGTTGAACCAGTGGAGGCAGACGGCTATCTGCACCAGCCATTTGTAGAAAAAATCCCGCCGCCGGTAATGGGTCAGCTCGTGGCGGAAGATATTGCGAAAGGCGCCGTCCCCCGCCTGCAGCGGGGGCAGGATGACCATGGGGCGAAGCATTCCCACCAGCATGGGGGAGGAAACCTGTTCATTGATGAACAGCGGCAGCCGCCTTCTGACGCCCGCTTCGGCCAGTACCTCGCCATAAAGCGTCAGCAGCCGCGGGTCGGTTACCCGCTTTGCCCCCACCCTGACAAAGCGCACAAAGCTTCGGTAGCTGGCCGCCTTATGCACAAACAGCACCAAAGCGGCGGTAAGCCAAAGGGCCCAGGCGTAACCGGACAGCTCACGCCACGGTATGGCCGCATTCTGTTCCCGCAAATCGCTTCGCGGAGTTTCCGGGGCAGTTGCTGCGGAAGGCTGCGGGATTGTGACGGGCTCTTGGCGGTCCCCGCTGTCCGGGGGCGGCGGGGCGGGGCTTGCCGACGGGCTGCTGCCAATTGCTTGAAAATAATGAACCGCTGACGCTATGCCGCTTGTCTCCGGCGAAAACGGCAGCAAAAGCCGCAAAATGACAATCAGCCAGATATAATATTGCCATGTATGGCTGAGGCGATTTTTCAGGAGCGGCTTTAACAGCAGCAGGACCAGCACAAGCACAGAGCCGGAAACTGACAGGGAAAGAAACAGAAGCAGGAGGGCATTCATTCTTTCTTCCCCCTTTCATGCCAGTATTTTTTCAGTTCGTCAATGTCCCCCTCCGATAAAATATCCTGACTGAGCATTGTGGACACAAGGCTTTTGGCATTGCCGCCAAACACCTTATTGAGGAGGTCCACCGTCCGCCCCTTTGCAAAATCGGCCTGTGACAGGGCGGGCGTATAATAAAACACGTCTCGTTTTTCCCGCCGCACCGCGCCTTTATCATACAGCCGCTTTAGCAAAGTCTTCATTGTCGTCGGGCTCCAGTCGCTCTCGTCACGCAAAGCGTCGGTAATCTGCCGCTCTGTCATAGGCGTATGGCTGGCCCACAGCACCTTCAGCACCTCGGCCTCGGCGTCGGACACCCGGTTTGCAATATCAGACATACTTGGCACCCCATTCAATCTACATATGTAGTTTCAATAAGCAGACTACACCTGTAAACAAAGAATGTCAAGTGTTTTTTGCGGGTAACCGGTACAAAAGGATCAGAAAGCATACAATAGACCTGGAACCACTCTCCTTTTGCAGCGTAATATAAAACCAGAGAATCCATGATTCCTTCCGTGTGCGCCGCCGGCCCATGCCTGTCCGGAAGCCGTGCCCGGACGGCGCCGGAACCCCTTTGCCCTCCGCGTGCCCCCGTGGAATCCGCGGCTTCTCACAAAACGAACGGGAGGGTTGTATGTGTGCGGGATTGCCGGATTCTGCGATTATAACGGCGGCTTAGACAAGGAGGCCCCGCGCTGGGAGGCGCTGGCCCAAAAAATGGGGGACCGCCTGCAGCACCGCGGGCCCAACGATAAGGGAGTCCATCTGTCCGCCCACGCCGCGCTGGCCCACGCCAGGCTTGCCGTGGTGGATATTGAGGGGGGAAAGCAGCCCATGAGCGCGGTCCAGGACGGTTTTCTTTATACCCTTGTCTATAACGGGGAGCTTTACAACACCGGGGAGCTGCGCGATGAGCTGAAGGCTCTGGGACATCGGTTTGAAACCAAAAGCGACACGGAGGTGCTCCTGAAAAGCTACATCCAGTACGGGCCCGGCTGTGCGGAAAAGCTCAACGGGATATTTGCCTTTGCGGTGGACGACCAGCGCCGGGGCCGCTGCTTTTTGTGCCGGGACCGGTTTGGCGTAAAGCCGCTGTTTTATGCCCTGACCCAGGGGCGGCTGGTTTTTGCGTCGGAGATGAAGGCGCTGTTCGAATACCCCGGCCTCAGCCCCGCCGTGGACCGGGAGGGCCTGTGCGAGGTCTTCGGGCTGGGGCCGGCCCGCACCTCGGGGGTGGGCGTCTTTAAGGGCGTCCACGAAATAAGGCCCGGCTGCCGCGCCGTGTTTGACCGGGACGGTCTGCGGCAGGAGGCGTATTTTAAGCTGGAAAGCTACCGGCACCCGGACAGCTACGAGGACACGGTAAAGCATGTCCGGGAGCTGATGGAGGACATTGTGGCCCGCCAGCTGGTATCGGATGTGCCGCTGTGCACCCTGCTTTCCGGCGGGCTGGATTCCAGCGTCATCACCGCCCTGGCGGCGCGGAGCTACAACCGCGGGGGAGAGGTCCTTTCCACCTATTCCTTCGACTTTGCGGGCAACGACGAGTACTTCCACCCCAGCGCGTTTCAGCCGGATTCCGACCGGCCGTGGGTGGACAGAATCTCCCACTTCTGCCATACGGACCACCATTACCTGGAGTGCGGCAACCAGGAGCTGGCCGACTGCCTGTACGACGCCGTGGAGGCCAAGGACCTGCCCGGCATGGCGGATGTGGATTCCTCTCTGCTGCACTTTTGCAGGCTGATTAAAAAGAACCACGTGGTGGGCCTCAGCGGGGAATGCGCCGACGAGATCTTCGGCGGGTATCCCTGGTTCCATCAAAAGGAAGCCCTGGAGGGACACACCTTCCCCTGGTCCCCCGACCTGTCCGTCCGCACGGGGCTGCTGCTGCCCGGGGCCGCCGACGCGCTTCGGCTGGAGGAATATGTGGCCCGGCGGTATGAGGAATCCCTGGCCGCCGTGCCGGAGCTGGAAGGGGAGGACCCCCGGGAAAAGCGCCGCAGAGAAATTTCCTTCCTCAACATCTATTGGTTTATGACCATGCTGCTGGACCGAAAGGACCGGGCCAGCATGGCCAGCGGCCTGGAGGTCCGGGTGCCCTACGCCGACCACCGGCTGGTGCAGTATGTGTTTAACACCCCGTGGGACTACAAATGTCACGGCGGCGTGTCCAAAGCCCTGCTGCGCGACGCCGCGGAGTCCTGGCTGCCCCAGGACGCGCTGATGCGCAAAAAAAGCCCCTACCCCAAGACCCACAACCCGGGGTACGAGCGCATAGTAAAGGAGCGCCTGAAAAGCGTGCTGGAGGACCCCGCCCAGCCAATCCACAGGCTGGTGGACAAAAGGGCCGTGGAAAACCTGATGGCGGGGCAGTCCGATTACGGAAAGCCGTTTTTCGGCCAGCTCATGGCCGGGCCCCAGCTTCTGGCGTATCTCCTCCAGATCAACTACTGGCTGAAGCACTATAACATCGCCATTGAGCTGTAACCAAAAGCAGGGCCGCCCCGCGGGGCGGCCCTTGGGCTGTCGAAAAGGCAGCTGCGCAAGATAAAACTCCCTGCAGCCTCTCCGCTACTGCGACACAAA
>CALGIL010000423.1 GCA_937914895.1 uncultured Angelakisella sp. | reverse complement strand
GGTGGCGGAGATTCTGCGCCGCGCGACCCGGAAGTCCCTGCTGATCCTGGACGAGATCGGCCGGGGCACCTCCACCTACGACGGCATGAGCATTGCCCGGGCGGTCATCGAATACATCGCCGACCAAAAGCGCCTGGGGGCAAAAACCCTGTTTGCCACCCACTACCACGAGCTCACCGAGCTGGAGGCCGGCATCCCCTGCGTTAAAAACTACAACGTGGCGGTCAAAAAGCGGGGGGACGACATCACCTTTCTGCGGCGCATCATCCCCGGCGGGGTGGACGAAAGCTACGGCATCGAGGTCTCCAAGCTGGCGGGCATCCCCCGGTGGGTCATCGACCGCGCCTATGAGGTGCTGGAAAGCCTGGAGGAGGGAAAGGACCCCCAGGGGGCCAAAATTTCCACCCGGGCAAAGGCCAGGGCCGAGGCACAGCAGACCTTTTTTGTGGACCAGGGGCTGGAGATGCTCCGCAGGCGGCTGGGGGATGTGGACGTCAACACCCTGAGCCCCCTGGAGGCCCTGAACCTGCTGTACGAGCTGAAAAAGCTGATTTGACGATTTGACGATAAGGGACGGGAGGTGACCCCATGGCGCGCATCCAGGTACTGGACCGGCAGACGGCGGAGCTTATTGCCGCGGGAGAGGTGATCGAGCGCCCCTCCTCGGTGGTCAAGGAGCTGATTGAAAACGCCATTGACGCCGGCGCGGGCAGCATTACGGTGGAGCTGAAAAGCGGCGGCGTCCGGTACATCCGGGTCACCGACGACGGCGGGGGCATCCAGCGGGAGGATGTGCCAAAGGCCTTTTTGCGCCACGCCACCAGCAAGGTGCGAAAGCCCGAGGACCTTTATGAAATCGGCACCCTGGGGTTCCGGGGGGAGGCGCTGGCCTCGGTGGCGGCGGTGTCCCGGGTGGAGCTGCTGACCAAAACCCCCTGGGACACCCTGGGCACCCGGTACCAAATTGCCGGCGGCGTGCCGGGGGTGCTGGAGGACGCGGGGTGCCCCGGCGGCACCACCATTGTGGTGGAGGATCTGTTTTACAACGTGCCCGCCCGGATGAAGTTCCTGAAAAAAGACGCCACCGAGGGCAACGCCATATCGGGGCTTATGGACCGGCTGGCCCTGTCCCACCCGGACATCTCCTTCAAGCTGATTAAGGACGGCCAAAGGAGGCTGCACACCCCGGGGGACGGCAAGCTGCTGTCCGCCATTTACGCCGTCTACGGCGGCGATTTTGGCGGCAGCCTTGCGCCGGTGTCCTACACCCTGGGCAGCCTTGGGGTGGAGGGGTACCTGACAAAGCCGGAGACAAGCCGGGCAAACCGCGCCATGGAGCATTTTTTCATCAATCATCGCTATGTCAAATGTGTTACCATGATGGCGGCCCTGGAGGACGCCTATAAAAACACCATTATGACGGGCAAGTTCCCCGGCTGCGTGCTGAACCTGACCCTGCCCCATGGGATGGTGGACGTCAATGTCCACCCCGCCAAGCTGGAGGTAAAGCTGTCCGACGAGCGGGCCGTGTACGAAACGGTGCTGGCGGGCTGCAAGCTGGCCCTGGGGGCCCTGGACCGCACCGCCATGGCCCGGGACGTAAGCACCGGCTATCAGAAGAAGCTGACCTATTTTGACATGACAAACCGGCCGGACCGGGGGGAGCAGCAGCGCCTGACCGCCCGGGAGTACCGGCAGCTGGTACGGCTGGCGCCGGAGCCCTCCGGCGCCAGCCGTACCCCGGCGCCCAAGGCCGGTGCGGTGACCATACGGGACCAGGGGGCGGACCTGGCCGAGGCCCTGTACCGGGGGGACCCCCAGGTCTTTATGCCCCCGAAGCCCCCGGCGGCGCACCCGGATCTGCCGCCCCGGAAGCTGCCCCCCGAGGCGGAGGCGGGCTTGCCGCCCCGGCCCCCGATGGAACTGCCCCAAAGGGAGGGATCCCTGGCGGAGCCCCCCGCCCCTGCGGCGGAGGAAGCCTGGGAGACACCGGCGGACATGGCAAAGCCGGCGGGGGAATACGCCCTGATCGGCGAGGCCTTTCACACCTACCTTTTGGTGCAGGGAGAAAACGAGCTGCTGCTTGTGGACAAGCACGCCGCCCACGAGCGGATTTTGTTCAACCGCCTGATGGAGGCCCACAGCCAGGGGGAGATCCCCCGGCAGCTGCTGCTGGCGCCGGTGCGGGTGTCCCTGACCAAGGAGCGGTACGACGCCCTGGTCCAAAACCCACAGGAGACCGGCCGGGCCGGCTTTGCGGTGGAGGATTTTGGCGAGGGCACGGTGCTGGTGCGGGAGGTGCCCGCCATTCTGGAGCCCGGGCTCATCGGCGAGGTGGTCCAGGAGATGGCGGATATGCTCTTTGCCGAAAAGGGCCGGGTGCGGCTGGACCTGTACGACGAACTGTACCACTCCATCGCGTGTAAAGCCGCTATCAAGGGCAATAGCTTTACATCACGGCAGGAGCAGGAGGAGCTGCTGCGGATGCTGCGGGAGGACCCGGCGGCCCGGCACTGCCCCCACGGCCGCCCCATTATGATCGCCATGACCCGGCGGGAGCTGGAGACCATGTTCGGACGCATCCAATAAGCCCGAAGGACGAAACGGAACAGCGGGGAGGAGGGGAGGCAATGGGGGAGGCAAAAAGACCTCTGCTGGTCATCGGCGGCCCCACCGCCTCGGGCAAGACCGCCCTTTCCGTGGCCCTGGCACGGTGCCATGGGGGCGAGGTGGTCTCCGCCGACTCCATGCAGATGTACCGGGGGATGGACATCGCCACGGCCAAGCCCACCCCGGGGGAGCGGGCGGGGGTGCCCCACCACCTGCTGGATATTCTGGACCCCGGCCAGTCCTTTTCGGTGGCGGAGTTTGCGTCCCTGGCCCGGCCCGTCATCGACGGCATCCAGAGCCGGGGCGCCCTGCCGGTGCTGGCGGGGGGCACCGGCCTTTATATCAGCGCCATTGTGGACAACCTTCAGTTTTCTCCAACCGCCGGGGACCCCGCCCTGCGGCAGGAGCTTTACGGCATCGCCCAAAAAGAGGGAAACGAAGCCCTCCACCGAATGCTGGAGGAGGCGGACCCCCAGGCGGCGGCCGGCATCCACCCCAACAACGTGGGGCGGGTGGCCCGGGCGCTGGAAATCTGGCGTCTGACCGGCAAAACCATGGCCCAGACGGCCCAGGCCTCCCGGACGGTGCCCTCCCCCTACCGGGCCTGCGTCATTGCCCTGGACTTTCGGGACCGGGAGGAGCTGTACCGCCGTATCGGCCTGCGGGTGGACCGGATGCTGGCCGACGGGCTGGTGGAGGAGGCAAGGGCCCTTTTGGGCGCGGGGCTTTCCTCCACGGCGGCCCAGGCCATCGGCTACAAGGAGCTGGCGCGCTATTTTTCCGGGGAGGAGACCCTGGAGGAGGCGGTGGAGCGGATCAAACGGGAGACGCGGCATTATGCCAAGCGTCAGCTGACCTGGTTCCGCAAGGTGGCGGGGGTGCGGTGGCTGTATGTGGATGACTACCCGGACGGCGGCGGCCTGCTGGCGGCCGCGGAGGAGACGGCCCGGCAGGCCGGGCTTTTTGTCTGACATCGGGAAAGGCAGGGTGGACCCATGAACAACTTTATGAGCAAGCTGGCCGTCCTGCTGGTGACGGCCTTTGTCCTTGTCTTTGCCGGGTACCAGACGGTGCGCAGCTTTAGTAAGGGATATAACACCGAGACGGCGTTTCAGTATGAGGTGCCCCGGTTTTGCGACACCAAGGGGCTGCTTATCCGCACCGAGGAGCCCCTGACCGGCAGCCCCGGGGGCGCGGTGCGCTACCTGGTGGGGGAGGGCCGGCGGTTCAGGGCCGACACCCCTCTGGCCAAAAGCTACGCCACCCAGGAGGAGGTGGACCTTGCCGTCTCCCGGGAGGCGCTGGAGCATGAGCTGGAGGTGCTGCGCGGGGTGCAGCGGTCGGCGGGTACGGCCCAGGTCATGGACCTGCAGCGGCTTAACGGCAGCCTGACTGCGGCGGTGCGGGAATACAGCCGCCAGGTGTCCCTGGGGGAGCTGGAAAACCTGGAGGAATCCCGCCTGAAGCTGGTGGAATACTTCAGCCGCAAGCAGCTCATCGGCCAGGGGGAGTCCGCCCTGGAGGAATCCATTGCGCAGCTGGAGGCCCAAATTGGGGGGCAGGATGGGGGCACCGTCGTCCGCTCCGGCCAGACGGGCTATTTTTCCCGGTATGTGGACGGGCGGGAACGGGCCATTACCCCCGATCTTTTAAAGACCCTGGACTGCCAGGGCCTGCGGGGGCTGCTGGAGGAGGAGTACGCCTATCAGCAGGAGGCCTTTGGTAAAAGCGTTACCAGCCACAACTGGTATTACGCCACCAATGTCAGCCTGGAGGAGGCGGAAAAGTTTACCGTGGGCACCGCCGTCAGCCTCACCTTTATGGGCGGCGCGGGGCAGGATGTCTCCGCGGTGGTGGACCGGGTGCAAAGGGAGGAGGACGGGGCCCTTGTCATCCTCAAAAGCGACAACATTTCCGCCGACACCGTCTCCCGCCGGGTGGCCGACGTCAAAATCGGCTTCCGGGATTACAGCGGCCTGCGCATCCCCAAGGAGGCCCTGCGCATTGTGGACCAGAAGAAGGGGGTCTATGTCCGGCAGGGCTCCCGGGTGGTGTTTAAGGAAGTGGTGATTAAATACACCGGCGACGACTTCTACCTTACCGAGGTGAACCTGAACAGCCAGACCTACCTGAATTTGTTTGAGGAAGTGTTTGTGGACGGCAAGGACCTCTATGACGGAAAAGTGCTGGATTTGTGACGCGGACCGGTCCGGACTTTGGAGCCATCCGGCGGATGTATCGTCCATAAAAAGGCTTTGGATGAGGTTCTGCGGCGGGAAAGCGGGCTGGGACGCCCCGCGGGGGCGGCTTAGAATTCAACTTTCTGTAAATTTTGGCCGATTTGCTATACACATAGGCGAAAACAGACATTTTGTCCGTTGACAGAAGTCGTAAAAAATTGGATAATATGGATAACGAAAACGGTTCTATGGAAGGCATCCGGCATTTCCCTTCCGCCCTATGAGTTCAAACGGGTTTTCCCTGAACGATAGAAGGAAGCAGGGGGCGGCGCCCTCATCCACAGGAGGTAACAAAATGGGCTTTATGGACAAGTTCAAGGGGTTTATGGGTGTCCCCGACGATGAGTATTTTGACGAGGACGAAGGAATGGAAGAATACGACTACGACCAGGGGGAGGAGGAGGACTACTCCCTTGGCACCGCCCGCCGGGAGCCCCTTCGGGACGCCGAGCCGGACACGTCCCCCAAGGCGGGCCGGGACAATAAGGTGGTCAACATCCACGCCACCACCCAGCTTCAGGTGGTGCTGGTCAAGCCGGAGCGGTTTGAGGACGCCAGCAGCATTGCGGACCACCTGAACGCCAAGCGGACGGTGGTGCTCAACCTGGAGGCGGCCACCCAGGATTTAAAGCGGCGCCTGGTGGACTTTTTGTCCGGGGTGGCCTATGCCAACGGCGGCCAGATCAAAAAGGTGGCCAATTCCACCTATATCATTACGCCCTACAATGTGGGGGTCATTGGGGATTCTTTGCTGGACGAGCTGGAAAGTAATGGCGTCTACTTCTGACAGCGTGGGAGAGGAGCTGTTTCTCTCCCGCCTTGCCGATTTAAGCGACCGGGCCCTCCGGCGCGGCCGCCCGGCGGCCATGGGCTTTCTCAGCGACCGCCAGCAGGCCCTCTGCCGTCAGCGGCTGCCCTACGGCGGCACCTTCTACCGCCTGTTTGGGGGGTACGAGGGTGCGGAGCGGTGCTATGTCTGCGTCTCGCCCTGGGAGGAGATCCCCGACGACGCCTTTCCCATCCGCTGTGTGGAGATTGCCTGCCGCCCCGCGGACCGGCTGACCCACCGGGATTTTTTAGGGTCCATCCTGGGACTGAACCTCAGCCGGGAGTCGGTGGGGGATATTGTGGTCGGCCCCGGCGGGGCCCTGGCGTACCTGTCGGCCCCCGTGGCGGACACGGTGCTGTCGGAGCTGGACAAGGTGGGACGGACCGGCGTCCGGTGCCGGGAGCGCTTTGGCGCCGCGCCGGAGCAGCCCCGGAGCTTTGAGCCGGTGGAGGGGTTTGTGGCCTCGCTGCGGCTGGACTGTGTGGTGGCGTTTCTGGCCCGCTGCTCCCGGGGGGAGGCGGCCCGGATGATTGCCCAAAAGCTGGTGGCGGTGGACGGCGCCCCACGGGAGGGGTCCCGGGAGGTGGCGCCGGGGGAAAAGGTGTCCATCCGCGGCCAGGGCAAGTTTTTGTTTGAAGCGGAGCTGGGGGTCAGCAAAAAGGACAGACTGCGGGTCCGGTTTCAAAAATATGTGTAGGGCGCACCGGGGGGTGCGGGGGGACGGACCAGCGGTGCATCACGGATGATTGGGGGAAGCAACATGGTATTGCCGGACAACTTTTTTGACGTTGAATTTGGAAAGGCCATGGCCTTTGGCTATAAAACCGAGGACGTGGATGAGTTTGTGACCAGGGCCATCGAGACCATCAAGGCCCAGCAGGAGGAGATTGAGGTCCTGCAGGACAAGCTGGGCGTGCTGGCCGCCAGCCTGGAGAAATACCGGGAGGAGGAGGACAGCCTGCGCAGCGCCCTCATCGGCGCCCAAAAGCTGGGCGACAGCATCCTCAAGGATTCCAAGAGCAAGGCGGAGGTCATCCTGCGGGACGCCACCGTCCAGGCCAACCACATCATCGAGGAGGCCCATGTGCGCCTGGAGCGGGAAAAGGCGGAATACGCCGCCGTAAAGGCGGAGGTGTCCGGCTTCCGCGAAAAGCTGATAGCCATGTATAAAACCCACATCGACCAAATTGCCAAGATTCCGTACCAGCCCAAGGCCCGGGACGCGGCGGAGGAAACGCCGGAGGAGGCCGTGCCCCCGGTGCAGGCGCAGGAGCCGCGGGAGGAAGCCCCCGCAGCCCAGGCGCCCAGGACCAGGGCGGCGGAAGCGCCCCGCCCGGAGGAGCCCGCGGCAGTCCGCGAGGCGCCGGCCCCCAGGGGCAGGCCCGCCATTCAGCTGGAGCTGGTGGAGACCGAGGAGGAGGAGGAATCCCCCGTGGTGGCCAGCTTCAGCAGCAGGGTGGACCGGATTATCGCCCAGCCCGCGGCCCAGCCCCAGGTGCTGTATTCCGACGAGGACTTTGAGGATGAGGAGGAGGCGGTGCCCGCGGGACACCGTCCGGTCATCAGCTCCAAGTTTGGCGTCCTGAAGTTTGGCGACGGCTTCGACCTCCAGGAGGAGGACGGGTCCCGTCCCCGCCCCCGAAAGTAGCGTTCCCGTCCACATTAAGCAGACGAGGGGCGGCGGCAGAGCTTTGGGCTGCCGTGCCCCCGTTTGTACCGAATCGGAGAGTTTTCGCTTATGATCCTGTATCTCTTGCTGTCGGCGGCGCTGCTGGCCGTGGACGTCCTCCTCAAGGCCTGGGCGTCGTCGTCCCTGCGGCCCGTGGGGTCCATCCCGGTTATTCCGGAGGTGTTCAGCCTGTATTACCACGAAAACAGGGGGGCCGCCTGGGGCATTTTTCAGGGCCAGCGGGTGCTGCTGGTGGCGGTTACCGGCTGCCTCATCCTGTTTCTCATCGGTGCGGTCATCCTGAAAAAATTTCCCGGCCGCCTTGTAAACCTGTCCTTTTCCCTGATCATCGCGGGGGGGCTGGGCAATTTGGCGGACCGGATTTTTCGGGGATACGTGGTGGACTATCTCTATTTTGAGCTCATCGACTTTCCCATTTTTAATTTTGCGGATATGTGTGTGGTAACGGGGACTATTTTGCTGGTGTTTTATGTGATTGTCATAGAGGGGAAGAAGGAAAAGGGCCCCCAAAAGCCGGAGGCGGACGGGTGACGCCATGAGAACGGAACGCTTTACGGCACAGGGAGCGCTGGCGGGGGAGCGCCTGGACCGGGCTGTGGCCGCCGCGGTGGAGGGGCTGACCCGCACCGTGGCCCAGCAGCTTTGCAAGCAGGACAGGGTGCTGGTAGAGGGCAAGCCCGCAGGCAAAAACACCCTCTTAAAGCCGGGCGACCGGGTGACGGTGGAAATTCCCGACCCGGCCCCCCAGGCGGCGGCGCCCCAGGACATCCCCCTGGACATTGTCTATGAGGACGACTGGCTGCTGGTGGTCAACAAGCCCCAGGGGATGGTGGTCCACCCCGCGCCGGGCAACCCCGACGGCACCCTGGTCAACGCCCTGCTGCACCACTGCGCGGGGTCGCTGTCCGGCATTGGCGGGGTCATCCGCCCCGGCATTGTCCACCGCATTGACAAGGACACCAGCGGCCTGCTGCTGGTAGCCAAAAACGACCAGGCCCACCTGTCCCTGTCCGCGCAGATTAAGGCCCACAGCCTCCTTCGGGAGTATGAGGCCATCATCCACGGGCATGTAAAGGAAGATGCTTTTACAGTCAACCTGCCCATTGGCCGGGATGACCGCGACCGCAAAAAAATGCGGGTCACCGACCATAATGCCAGGGAGGCGGTCACCCACGTGGAGGTGCTGGAGGAGTACCTGGGCTTTTCGTACGTCCGGTGCCGGCTGGAGACCGGGCGCACCCATCAGATTCGGGTGCATCTGGCCCACCTGGGCCACCCCGTGGCGGGGGACCCGGTATACGGGCCCAAAAAGCCCGCTTTCGGCCTTGGGGGACAGTGCCTGCACGCCCGCACCATCGGTTTTGTCCATCCCGCTACCGGGGAAAAGCTTTTGTTTTCCTCGCAGCTGCCGGCATATTTTACCACCATACTGGACCATCTGCGAAAGCAGCCATAAAAAGGAGGAAGATCCATGACAGACGCAAAACGCACAGAACTGAAAAGGGCAGCCAACCATGTCCGGAAAGGTGCGCTGGAGGCCGTATACAGCGCCCAGTCGGGCCATCCGGGGGGCAGCCTTTCGGTGGCCGATATCATGACCTATCTGTACGAGGAGGAGCTGCGGGTGGACCCTAAAAATCCCCGCTGGGAGGACCGGGACCGTCTGGTGCTCTCCAAGGGGCACACCTGCCCCGCCCTGTACGCCGCCCTTGCCATGAAGGGCTTTTTCCCCGCGGAGGAGCTGAAGACCTTCCGTAAGACCGGCAGCCGCCTGCAGGGCCACCCCGACATGAACAAGTGCCCCGGCGTCGATTTTA
>CALGIL010000422.1 GCA_937914895.1 uncultured Angelakisella sp. | reverse complement strand
GCTTACAAAAACTGGCGCAGGTACCGGTAGCTCTGCCGGATTGCCAGGCGGACGTCGGCGTCGGAGGACTCATAGGACTTATCCTCTATCTCGATGCAGGCATAGCCCCGGTACCCAATGTCGTTAAGGGCCGACACATAGGCGCCCCAGTCCACATCCCCCAGTCCGGGCACCTTGGGGACCATGTACTCCAGGGGGGCGGCCAAAATGCCCGCGTCGTCCAGCTTTTCCTTCAGGACGCGGATGTCCTTAAAGTGGACGTGGTAAATCCTGTCCCGGAACTCATAGATGGGTTTAATATAATCCATCTGCTGCCACACCATGTGGGACGGGTCGTAATTCAGTCCCAGGCTGGGGCTGGGGATGAGCTCAAACATCCTGCGCCAGACCGCCGGGCTGACGGCCAGGTTCTGCCCGCCGGGCCACTCGTCCTGGGTAAACAGCATGGGGCAGTTTTCAATGGCGATTTTGACCCCCTGCTCCTGGGCAAGGGCTACAATGGGCGTCCACACCTCCTTGTAAATGGCCAGGTTCTCCTCCAGGGTAAGGTGGCTTACCCGCCCGATAAAGGTGTTTACGGTGGCCACGCCCATGCGCCGCGCCGCCAGAATCAGCTTTCGGATGTGGGCGATGTACATGCTCCGGTTCTCCGGGTTTGGGTCCAGGGTGTTGGGGTAGTAGGCCAGCGCGGAAATCTCGATGCTCCGCTTTTGGCAGTAGTCCCGGATGTACGCAATTTTTTCGTCGTCCAGGGTGTCCACGTCAATGTGGGTCACCCCGGCATAGCGCCTCTGCGCCCTGCCCCTGGGCCAGCAGCACACCTCCACACAGGCAAAACCCACCTCTGCCGCGTAGTCAATCAGCTGCTCAAAGGTGTACTCCGGCAGAATGGCGGAATTCAGCCCCAGCTTCATCATTCCTTATGTCCTCCTTAAAGCGTGACCCAGCGGTCGCCGCGGGCGCTTTCAATAATTTTTTCGCAGATCCGCATTTCCCTCATGCCGTCCTCCAGGGTGGCGTACAGCGGCTCCAGGGCGCCGCCGCTGAGGACGTTTTGATAAAAGGCGGAAAAGTTTTGCTTGACGGCGTCCCCAAATCCCTCGGCGTGGCCGCCGGGATAAGCGGCGATGGCGGCGGCGTTGGGGTGCAGCAGCGCCGGGTCGCGCACCAGGGAACGGTTAGCGCTCTCCCGCTTTCCAATCCACAGGGTGTTTACTTCCTCGCTGTCCCAGTGCAGGGCGCATTGGGAGCCCCCCACGGACACAATGGCCTGATTTTTGCGCCCGCCGTACACCTGGCTGATGACGCAGCTGCCGTGGGCCCCGCCGGAAAACCGGAACAGCACCGCCGCGTAATCCTCGGTGTCAATATCCACCTCCTCATACCCCCCCGGGCCCTGCGGCTTATTGGAAAAGGTCTCCGCCTTGCCCAGGGGCTTTTTCCGCGTCTTGTGGAAGGTCTCAA
The DNA here is from genome assembly GCA_937914895.1 of uncultured Angelakisella sp. Lineage (GTDB taxonomy): Bacteria > Bacillota > Clostridia > Oscillospirales > Ruminococcaceae > Angelakisella. The sequence continues at coordinate 7,722 of CALGIL010000422.1, read as the reverse complement.
AGTCGGCCAGCACCTCCGTCACCCTTTGCCCGGTAATCCACTCCACCATGTCGATCCAGTGGGAGCCGATGTCGGCAAAGGCCCGGGACTGCCCCGACTGCGCGCTGTCCAGCCGCCAGGAATAGTCGGTGTCATAATACAGCCAGTCCTGCAGGTAGGAGCCGTGGACGGTGTAAATCCTGCCGGCCTCGCCGCCTTGCACCATGTCCCGCATCTCCATGACGTTGGGGTAAAAGCGGTACATAAAGTTCATCCCGCCCAGCAGCCCCTTTTCCCGGGCCAGCCGGGCCAGGGCCTCGGCCTCGGCCAGGGTTTTGGTCATGGGTTTTTCGCACAAAATATGTACGCCGTGCTCCAGGGCATCGCTGCCCACCGCAAGATGGGTGTCGTTGGGGGTGCAAATGTGCAAAACGTCCAGGTGTTCCTTGTCCAGCATCTCCCGGTAGTCAGCGTACCCCCGGGGGACGCCCAGGGCGTCGGCCTTTTCCCGGGCGCCGGACACATCCGCCAAAGCCGCCACATCCACATATCCCAGGCGCCGCAGCGCCTCGATGTGCACCGCGCCGATAAAGCCGGCGCCGGCAATGCCCGCTCTTACTCTTCGCTTCATCTGTTCCACCTTCCTTGCTGTTTTTTGGCCTACCGCGGTGCGCCGGAAAGGTCCTCCCGGTGCTTTTTCAGCTCCCGGAGCTTTTCTTTGCGCTGGGTGCGCTGCTGCCCCGCCATGGAAAAGGTGAGGATGACCACCGTGACAATATACGGCATCATCAGCACAAACTGGTTGGGAAAACCATAGGACTGAAGCCGCGCGCCCAGGGATTCGCTCAGCCCGAAGACCAGGCACCCAAGCAGGGCGTTCAGGGGGTTGCCGCCGCCGAAGTTCATGGCGGCGTTGGCCATAAAGCCCCGGCCGCTGGTCATCCCCTCGGCAAACATATTGGTGTAGCCCATGGACAGGTGGGCCCCCGCCATGGCGGCAAAAATGCCGGATACGACAATGGCCCCCAGCTTTACGCGGTAGGTGTTTACCCCCGCCGTCCGGGCCGCGGTCTCGTTAAGCCCCACGCTGCGCAGGCGCAGGCCGGTCTTGGTTTTGTACAGCACCACCCACAGCAGAAGGATGCAGACAAAGCTGAGGATCTCCATGAGGGAATAGCCGGAAAAAATGCTGCTGAGCACCGGATGTCCGTCCAGGGCGGCAATGTTAAGCCGGGGGAAGGGCGCCATTTCCTTGGGTGCGTAGGACCCCACCGTGCCAAAAAACTCCTGCATCATCAGCCGGGTTCCGCCCTGGGCAATGGCGTTGATGGAAAAGCCCAGAATGAGAATATTGGCGGACAGCTTCAGGTGGGCAAGGCCGATTAAAAGGGAGATGAGCATCCCCGCCGCCACGGCCGCCAGCAGGGCCAGCACCCAGCTGCCCGTGGCCGCACTGACCGTGATGCTGATAAGGGCCGCAAACAGCATAATGCCCTCGATGGCCAAATTAAAGACGTTGGCGTGCTTGGAGATGATGGCCGCCACCACCGCCATAACAATGGGGGCGGAGGAACGCAGCGTCGCGTGGATCAGCTGGTAGGAAAAAATGTCCCCCAAATTCAGCGTCGTCATCCCTGCACCCCTTCCTGTGCCTCTTGGGGCGCCTTCTTTTGAAAAAGACTGCCAAGCAGGTCGCGGATGCCGTCCACCGAAATGAGGATGATGATCATGGGCACCAGGGTGGTCACCAGGGCCTTGGGCACGTTGGTCACACGCTCCAGCCCCTGGGCGCCCGCCCGCAGCGCCGCCAGCACAAAGGCGGTAAAGGGCAGCTTGCGGATGTCGTTTTTGGCTATAAGCGAGGCCAGCATGCCGTCAAAGGCGGTGCCCATGGAAAAGTTATCCCATACGCAGTAGAAGACGCCCATGGTCTCCATGGCCCCGGCCAGGCCCCCGATGGCCCCGCTGATGCAGACGGTCAGGAACACCGTCTTTTTGGCGTCAAACCCCACATAGTTGGAAAAAAACATATTGTGGCCGGTGGCGCGGAGCTTAAAGCCGAAGTTGGTCTTATACACCAGCCAGACCATAACCGCCACCACAAAAACCAGCAGAAAAATGGCGGTGGAGGCGCGGCTGGGCTTGAGGATTTTGGTAAACTGCGCGCTTTTCTCAATAATGGGCGTCCGGGAGACCGCCGTCACCTCCCGCCAGACGTTGAACACCATAAAGGAGGTGAGCAGGGTGGCGGTGTAGTTGAACATGATGGTGCTGCAGGCCTCGTTGACGTTGTACTTTACCCGCAGCGCCCCGGGGATGGCGCCCCATACCGTCCCGGCCAGAATGCCCCCCAGCAGCCCCAGGGGGATGTGAACGACAGCCGGAAGCCCCGGAATCAGCCCGATGCCGGCTGCGGCCACGGCGCCCATGTACAGGCAGCCCTCCATCCCCAGGTTAAAATATTTTGTCTGCACGCAGACGGCATAGCCAATGCCCGTCAGCAGAATGGGGGAAAATTTCTCCAGGGTGGTGCCAATGCTGAACTTTCCCACAAAGGCGCCCTTAAACAGTTCGATATACGCCTCCACGGGGTCGTACCCCATCAGGAGGATCATCAGTCCGCCCACGGCAAAGGCCAGGACCACGGAAAGGATGGTCCCCAGGCTTTCACCCCGCACTTTCGGCAGCTTTGGCACCTTCGTCACCCCCCGTCATCAGCATGCCCAGCTTTTCAATATCCACGTTGTTCCCGTCAAACTCGCCGGAGATCCTTCCCTCCCGCAGGACGCAGATGCGGTCGGACAGCGCCAGAATCTCGTCCAGGTCGGCGCTGATAAGCAGGACCGCGTGGCCGCTGGATTTGACGTCGTTAAGGATGCCCCGGATGGACTCGATGGCGCCCACGTCCACCCCCCGGGTGGGCTGGGCCACCACCAGCAGCTTTTTATTCATCTCCACCTCCCGGGCGACGACGATCTTTTGGGCGTTGCCGCCGGAAAAGGAGCCCGCCAGCGCCTTGCCCTCCGCCGGGCGGATGTCGTATTTTGCAATGACCCCGTCCCCGTACCGGGCAATCTTTTTTTCGTCCCGCCAGTACCACTTAGTCAGGGTCCGGTCGTCGGTGCGCACCGCCGAAAGGTTTTCGTACACCGTAAATTCCTTGCACAGGCCCCGCTGGTTGCGGTCCTCCGGCACGTGGGCAAGGCCGGCGTCCCGCACCGCCCTGGGGCTTTGGTTGGCCACCTCGGTCCCGTCGATTTGAATGGACCCCTCCTGCACCTCCAGCAGCCCCGCAATGGCCTCGGCCAGCTCGCTCTGCCCGTTGCCCTCCACGCCGGCAATACCCAAAATCTCACCCGCGCGGACATCAAAGCTGATGCGCTTGATGGTGGACAGGGCGCGCCGCCCCAGCACAAACAGGTCCTTTACCTCCAGCACCTTTTCCCCGGGCTTTGCCGGCACGCGCCGGGTGTCCAACATGACGTCCCGGCCCACCATCAGCCGGCTGAGCTGGGCCGGGGAGGTATCCGCCTTGTTTACCGTGGTCATGTATTTTCCGCCCCGCATCACGGTAATGCGGTCGCTGATCTCCATGACCTCCCCCAGCTTGTGGGAGATGAACACAATGGTTTTGCCGTCCTCCCGCATGCTGCGCAGCACCCGGAACAGGTTTTGCGTCTCCTGGGGCGTCAAAACGGCGGTGGGCTCATCCAGAATCAAAATTTCGGCGCCGCGGTACAGGGCCTTAATGATCTCCACCCGCTGCATCTCGCCCACCGCAATGTTGTTGACAATTTTCTCCGGCTGCACATCCAGGTGATAGGTATCGATGTACTTCCGGATCATGGTCCGGGCCTTGGCCAAATCCAAAAAGCCCAGGGCCTTGGTGGTTTCGCTGCCCAGAATGATGTTTTCCGCCACGGTCAGCTCGTTGACCAGCATAAACTCCTGGTGGACCATGCCCACCCCCTGCCGGATGGCCCGGCCGGTGGTGTATTTGTCCATTTTTTCGCCGCGGATGAAAATCTCTCCCGAATCGGGCTGGTAAAGCCCGTACAGAATTTTCATCAGCGTCGATTTTCCGGCGCCGTTTTCGCCGATGAGGGAATGGATCTCTCCCTTTCTCAGCTCAAAGAAGCCGTTGGTCACGGCCTGCACATAGGGAAAGGACTTATTGATGCCCACCATCCGTACCACCGTGTCTTCCGGCCTGTCCGCCGTCCGATCCTCCATCGCAATCACCTTCAGCCATTCCATTTTCCGGTCTGCTTTTCTGTTGGCAAACGCCCGGGATGGTTCCCGGGCGTCTGCTGCCCCTTTGGTCGGGTCTTTCTTATTCCCAGGGACGGATGCCGGGGAAGGTATTGACCACAATTTCGCCGTCAATAATCTTCTGCCGCAGCCCCTGCACCTGTTCCACAATATCCGCGGGGTATTTGTCCCCCAGCGCTTCCTTCCACACCGAGAAATCGGTGAGGTCGATGCCGCCGGCCTTCAGGTCCATATAGATGTAGCCGCCGCCCTGGAACTCGTCCTTTACAACGCTTTCAATAAGCTTGTATACGCCCTCGTCAATGCGCTTGATCATGGAGCAGATGACGTGGCCGGGGGCCAGGCCGTCCTGGTTTTGGTCCACGCCCACACAGTACAGGCCCGCCTCGTCGGAGGCCTCGATAATGCCAAGGCCGGTGCGGGACGCCACCTGGGCGATGACGTCGGCGCCCTGCTCATACTGGGCAAGAGCGATCTCCTTGCCCTTTACCGGGTCGCTGAAGCTGCCGGCATAGGCCTTTAGAATTTCAATTTCGGGATCGATGTAGTGGACGCCCTGTTCAAAGCCGGCCCAGAAGTCGTTGAGGTTGGGGGATTCGTTGCCGGTAATCCAGCCCACCTTTTTGGCCTCGTTGATGCCCGGCACGTCGGTCCGGGTGGTCAGCAGCGCCATGCAGGCGCCCACCAAAAACTGTCCCTCGTTGGGGGCAAAGGCGGCGCAGGTCAGGTTGTCGGGGGTGGGGTTGAGGATGGCGTCGGTGATGCCGAACTTCTGGTCCGGGTATTCGGCGCAGCTTGCCGCCAGCATATCCAGGTATCCGCTGCCCTGGCAGATGATGAGGTCATAGCCGCCGGCAATGGCGGAGGCAAGCAGGCCCTCGAAGTCCGCCGAGCCGGTGGCCTCCAGCATTTTTACTTCCACGCCGAAATCGGCGGTGGCGCGGTCGGCGCCCTCCTTCAGCAGGTCGTTATACCCCAGGTCACCCAGCATACCCGCAAGGCAGACCGCCACACGAATGGGCTTGTCGGCGGGTTTGTCCGCCGGGGAGCTGGCATTGTCCGAGCCGCTGGGGGACTGTGCCGGCGGGTTGCTGCTGCCGCAGCCCGCAAAGGTGAGGGAAACAATCATCAAAAGCGCGAGAAACAAACTGAGCTTTTTCATTTTTTCCTCCTAATTCTCTTTTCCACTGGCGTTTGTCATCAATTATTTATAAAGATTCGTCCCCGCCCGGGTAAAACAGGGGCAGGCCGGGGGGGAATCCTCATAAACAGGGACCCATGAAAGGGATACGGGGGGAAGCTTCGGACATTTTGGCTCTGGCTGCGTTTCATTTTATGTAATGGTTTTCACAAGCAGAGTATAGCTTATTCCCGGCATCTCCGTCAATGGCATTTCTTCTTTTTGTAAATGCCGCCAATAAATTTCAATTGTCTTTGTGCAACTCGCTTCTCCTAAAAGCCAGTTTGGGAGAAATTTTACAAATTCTTATGGAAAAATTAGGCGTTCTCACCAAGGCTTTGCCTTTTGCCCTCCGGCTTTCGCCCGCTTTCCTTGGCCGCCAGGCGCTTTTTCGGATACCGCCCGCAAAAGTAATCGGGCACTTATGTAATGGTTTTCATTTTATATGGCTAGGGGTCTGCTCTGCATCGCATCTCCTTACGTGTGCCTCGCCGCCCGGACCATCCCGACTGCCGGGGTCAGCGGCATCCGGCGGGAAAGACAAGTCCCTGCATCCCGCCCGGGTGGGATGCAGACCCGGTGAGCCGCCACCCGCTTCGCCGGTCCGTCTTTCCACGCACCCGCAAATCTGGCCCAGGCCGCCCGGGAAAAGCCCCTTCCCGTCAGATGGGCAGCCCCTGGATAAGCACGATGAAAAGGAGGGAGGGCAGCAGGTTGGCCACCCTAATGTTGGTTTTAAACATCAGATTGGTGCCCACGCAGAAGATGAGGGAGGAGCCGAGAAAGGACAGGGCGCCAATGACCCCCTGGGTCATAAATGGCTGGAGGACAGACGCCAGCAGAGTGATGGAGCCCTGGATGACAAACACCGGTATGGCCGAAAAAATGGCGCCCTTGCCAAAGATGGACGCAAAGACAATCAGCACCACCCCGTCCAAAACGGACTTTATGTACAGCATGGTGGCGTCCCCCGTCAGGCCGTCCTGGAGGGACCCCACAATGGTCATGGCCCCCACGCAGGTGGTCAGGGAGGCAGACACAAATCCATCCACAAAGCGGCTGTCCTTCTGGCCGCCAAATTTCCGCTTCAGCCATTCCCCCAGCCGCTCCGTGCGCCCGTTGATGTCAATAGCCTCACCCAGCAGGCCGCCCAAAACCAGGGAGAGGACCATTTTCATGGTGCCCTTTGTTTCCAGCCCCGCCCCGCTGATGACCAGCATTTCCTGCAGCACGCCCCCAATGCCGATAAAGATGGTGGAAAGTCCCAGCGCCTGCATCAAAATCTCCTGAAACCGGGGCTTCAGGCCGCGCTTGATCATCAGTCCCACCAGTCCGCCCGCCACCACGGCGGCGCTGTTTGCCAGTGTCCCCAAACCAATCATTTTTGTCCTCCGCCTTCCTGCCGCGGGGGTGCCCCCACGCTGTCTGCATTTGAAAAATAACCTGAACCGCCTGTAAAAAAAGATTCTTAAGGTTGGGAAGGGCTATTTACCGTCCGTATGACAAGTTGGCACTGGTCGTTCCCGCTTTAGATAAATCATATCAACCAGCTGCTTCCCATTTTCCAATATGGGGTGGTCATAGTTGTCCGTAAAAAAGTTTTTTGTCCGATATGACTTTGTAAAGCCGCACTTTTGATAAAAGCTAAGAGCGGGGGAACTGTCGCCGGTTCCGACAAGCATGGACTTACAATCGGTATAATAAGAAAACAGAAACTCGATCAGAATTCTCCCATAGCCTTTTCGCTGGCAATCCGACCGAACCGCAAGGTTCTTAATTTCATAAATGCCGTCGGCTTCTTTTGTAACCACACACTCGGCTTTTACCCCACTGTCTTCCAGAATAAACATTTCGCCGCGTTCAAGGTATCTGTCTATCATATTTTCCTGCTCGTCTGCCAGCAGCAGCAGGTCGATGTATTCTTTTTTTGCTCCCAAAACTTTTTTAATATTCATAAAACGGATTCCCCACTGTCAGACATAAAAGTGCCCCCATCCGTATGATAAGGCAGATGCCGGAAACAGAAGGGGGGAGGGTGATACTGTTGGCCGAATGCGAATATAGCTGAAAGACGTCTGCTTGTCCATGACAAACAGACGTCTTCTGGTGAACCATCGGGGATTCGAACCCCGGACCCTTTGATTAAAAGTCAAATGCTCTGCCAACTGAGCTAGTGGCTCATGTGCCTCTTTGCAGGCGCTAGATTATTATAACAACCCCACCTGCCTTTGTCAAGAAATTCCGCGTCCCGTCCGCGGATTCCCCCGGGGTATGTCGAATGGGGCCAGGCC
>CALGIL010000421.1 GCA_937914895.1 uncultured Angelakisella sp. | reverse complement strand
GGGGAGTTGCAGGCGGGTTGGCTCCGCCGCCGCAGGCGGCCAGGGACAGGACCATGAACATTGCCAGAAGCAGCGCAAGCAGTTTCCTCTTGATCATTTACCTTGTTCCTCCTTCAGTATTTTCTGTGCCGTTCCGGCGTCCGCGCCGGACCAAAGCCTCAGAAGGCTGATGAGGGAAAACGGCGGCATCGTTAAGGTTTTAGCAATTTCCACGAAAATTGCTGCCATTTACCCTTATTTATATTGTAAATGGTAAATACTTCAGCGCAGTCTCGAAAATGTTTCAGCTTTGTAACACTTTTGCCCTAAAATAAAAAACGCCCGACCCCCGGTACTGCCAGGGGTCGGCTTTTGCTTGTTACTTTCCAGCAATGGAAAGCAGCCAAAGCTTTCCAGATAAACTGCACCCCCATTGTTTTTCAGTATACCATACTAAAAAACAATGGGGGCACTTCAGACCTCGGGTATCTTTCGCTTATGCTTTTATGCTTTGCCGGCCAGGTACTCCTCCAGGCAAAGCCCGGCTTCGGTGATGGCGGCGGCGTGCTCCTCCCCCACATACCGGAAGTGCCAGGGCTCGTAGTTGATGCCGGTGATGTCCTCCTTGTCCTTGGGAAAGCGGAGGATAAACCCAAACCTGGGGGCGTTGGCCGCCAGCCACCGGCCCTCCGGTTCGTCCTCAAAGGCCTCCACCAGGTCGGTGTACTTGTTGTAGTACCCGGCGCTGACAATGTCCGCGGCAAGGCCGGTGTGGTGCTCGCTGGTACCGGGAGGGGCCACCCACCGGGCGGCCTGCACCCTGGCGTCGGCGTTGGAATAGCCCAGGTTTTCGTACTCCTTTATCTTGTTTTCGTACAGGATGCGGCTGCGCTCCAGGGTGCGGTACCCCGAAATAATGGTCAGGCTGAAGCCGTCCTTTTTGGCGGCGGCCAGCATATCCCGCAGGGGTCCGGCTATCCGGGTGTCCACCTTGTAGCCCCCCACCTCCTCCAGGGTGATGTCCAACTCTTTGTCAATGGGGTGCTCCTTATTGACCAGGACCAGCCGCCAGTCGCCGGGGTCCGACGCGGGGGGTGCGGAGGCCGGGTCCGCCGGGTCTTCACCTTGGGGCGGGGCGCTCTGGCTTTCCTCCGGGGCCGCCTCCGAAGATGCCCCCGAAGAGGGCTCCGCGGCGGATTCCGAAGAATCCGGGACCGCAACGGACCCCTCCCCCGAGACGGGGGCGTCATCGCCGCAGCCCACGGCCAGCAGTAACATCCATGCCGCCGCCAGGGCGGCCAGCAGCTTCTTCCAGTTCATGGGAATCCTCCTTATGGGACGGGCGGACCCTGGACCCGAGGGATGATCCCCCGGGCCGCCGGGCGGGCATCCCGGATCATGCCCTTTCTTTTACGGTGCAGTACAGGGCGCACCAGCCGTCCTGCTCCAAAACCTCGACGGCAAAAAGCCCCTGGGCCTCCAGGGCGGCGGTTACCTCGTCCCTGCGGGGCAGGATGATGCCCGAGGCCACCAGCACCCCGTCCGGGGCCAGCAGCCGGCGGATGCGGGGGGCCAGGGCGATAATGACGTCGGCCACAATGTTGGCGGCAATAACCTGGAAGGGACCCCCCAGTTGGGTGGGCAGGGTGTCGTCCCGGGTCAGGTCCCCGGCCAGCGCCGCAAAGCGGTCCTGGTCAAAGCCGCCCAGCCGGGCATTTTCGGCGGCGGTGCGCACCGCCACCGGGTCCAGGTCCACCCCCACCGCCCGCCGGGCCCCCAGCAGCAGCGCCGCAATGGACAAAATGCCGCTGCCGGTGCCCATGTCCAGCATGGCGCATCCGGGGGTGACGGCCCGCTCCAGCAAACGGATGCAAAGGCGGGTGGTGTGGTGGGTGCCGGTGCCAAAGGCCATGCCGGGGTCCAGGCGGATGACCAGCTCCCCCGGCGCGGGGGCGTACTGCTCCCAGGTGGGACAGACCACCAGCCGCTCCCCCACCTTGACGGGGTGGTAGTAGCTCTTCCAGGCGGTGGCCCAGTCCTCCTCCCGCAGCCGCCCCGTGTAAATGGTGTGGCAGATGTCCTCCGCCGCCAGCCGCTGGCTGACAAAGGCGGCCGTCTCGGCGGGGTTTTGGTCGGCGCTGATATAAATGTGGATGATTCCCACGTTTTTATTGCGTTCCAGCAGCGCTTCGTCAATTAAATCGATGTGGGCAATCTGCGGCACCATCTCCAGCAGATCGGAATAGTCCTCGATCTGGATGCCGTAGGGCACCGTCATCTGCGCCACCGCCGCCGCGGTGTCCAGGTCCGCCGTGGCCACCTCCAGCTGCAGGTCGGTCCAGTCCATCCAAAGCCCCTCCTTTATCAAAGTCCGACCCCTATTATACATCAATTTTTCCCGCCCGGGCAAGGAAAAGTTCGGAAGCGGCCGCCAGCCGCCCAACGCGCCCCCCAAAATCACCCCGTCCGGCCCGCAAAGCGTTGACACGCCCCCGGGTGCGTCCTTATACTGTGGACAGCGGGGTGTGCCCGGGCTTTGCCCCGGGCATCCACCCACAATCTGGAAAAATCACAAATCAGGAGGAGAAGCACCATGCTGGAAACCATGTTTTACGACTACTGCAAAGCCATGATGGAGTCCATCCAAGAGGACGAAATGCCGGCCATGGAACGGGCCGCCGACCTTATCGCAAACGCGGTGGCGGGGTCCCACAGCTTTTTGATCCACGACCGGGGGCACCTTATCGGCGGCGAGCTGCTGGCCCGGGCGGGGGGCGCCGCCTTTGTCCGCCGGCTGGACGTCGCTCTGCCCGACCCCGCCCTGCTGGCACCCCACACCGGCACCCGGGCGGCGTCCCGGGCCAGGCTGTCCGGCGACGCCCTGGTGCGGCGCAGGCGCGCCTTCGAGCTGGAATACGTGGACTACCTCTTTGACATCAACGGCCTGGGCCAGGGGGATGTGCTGCTGCTCAACTCCAACTCCGGCCACGGCTTTTCGGCCACGGCCATTGCCCAGACCGCCAAAAAGAAGGGCCTTACCCTCATCGTTATGTCCTCCAAGGCCACTGCCGGGGCCGTCGCCCCCGAAAGCGGCCAGCAAAAACTGGCGGACATAACGATGAGGGTAAG
>CALGIL010000420.1 GCA_937914895.1 uncultured Angelakisella sp. | reverse complement strand
CCTGGGCCATCCACGCCAATTCTGCTACCGCCGCCTACCAGGCAGGGGACAGCGTTATCCTCAAGGCCATCCCCCTCAAGGGCCAGACCGGCGTTACCTACCAGTGGTACAGCAACACAACGGGCGGCAATACGACCGGAGCGCCTATTGACGGGAAAACCTCTGCGGATTATTCTTTTACGGCGGCGGCCACCGCCGGGACCTATTACTACTGCGTGATTTCAAGCGGTGGTTCAGAAGTGGGCAAAACCGACGCCCAAAAGATTACCGTCCAGGCGGCGCCGGAACCGGCCTGCAATAAAACGGCCGCCATTGACAGTGTTGTCGCCAACCCCACCTCTGTCCAGCCGGACGACGCGGATAAGACCGTCACCCTGACGGCCACGGTTACCCTGTCCGGCACCTGCGACCTTTCCGATCACACGGCCTCAGATTCCAATCACGGTTTTACCGTTGCGTGGTCCGTAAGCCCGGCCTATACGCTGGGTACCCCCACGGCAACGGTCAGCGGTAATACTCTGACCTCCATAGTCACAATGACGGTGCCCAAGGGCGCCTCGGCGGGGTCCGTTACAGCCACGGCCACCCTCAAACGTACCGGGGATGCTGACAAAACGAAAACGGCCACCGTGACGGTGACGCGGACCGGATGCAACGTGCCCATTACTGGGGGTGCCATCACTGGTGCCGACACCATCACCCTAAACCCCGGCCAGCCGGCCGAGAGTGCCCGCACCTATACCTTTGCCCCCACCTATGCCGCCGTGGGCGGGCCCTATGAGTGCAACGACGGCCACCCGGCCAACGACCATCACAAAACGTATACTTGGAAAATCAGCACCGATGCGGCCGGGACCAACACCACTGTCCCCGGCGTTTCCCTGGGGACGTCTGGTGTCAATGCCGTCATCTCAGTGAACAAAAGCGAACTGACCAGCGGTACCAGCACCTTTTACCTTTCGGCTGTCTATGACAATAACATTGTACAGACGAAGGCAATCACCGTCCAGGCGTGCCTGGTCAAATATACCAATATCATCTTCACGGATGACGCGTCCTCCATGACGGTGCCGGATGACGCCGCGTCGGTTACCCTGGGCCTGACCCCCACCAAGACAGGGGACTGCGGCCTGACAGGCTTGCCGGACCACAGCCATGCCGTGGCCTGGTCCTTGACCAGCAACCCCGGTGGGGTGGCGGCCATCGCAAGCTCCAGCGACACGGCGGGCACCATCACCCTGGACCGCAGTAAGCTTTCCGCCGGACAACAGGTGACCGTGAAGGTACAGGTGACCACAAACGGAGCGGAAGCCGCCCACATCACCAAGACCATAGACCTTATCGTCAAAAGAGGAGTGTGCAACTGGGTCTTCACCGGTATTTCGGGCAAGGATTCCTATAACCTCTCCTCCTCCTCGGGGACCCTGTCCTATACCGTCACCCACACGGGGACGTGCGGCGACCCCGCCCATAACAGCACCTACCACAACCCAACCTGGAAGCTGAAAAGCACCGTCGCCGGCGTTTCGGTCAACAGCACCACAGGGGTGGTCACCCTCAACCGGGCCCAGCTGTCCAGCGGGACCACCACCTTTACTCTTCAGGCCGCCATCCAGGGGGTTACCAAGGAAAAGATCGTAAAGGTCACTAAATCCTCCGGCGGCGGCAGCGACAGCGGGTCCGATTCCCGCACCGAGGCGGCCGAAAACCGGCAGGCGTGGGAGAACCTGGAGGACGACGTAGACGACGCCCGCACCGGCGAGACCATCCGCAAGAGCATGGGCGGCAATACCGAAATGCCCTTCTATCTGTGGGATGCCCTCCGCGGCAAAAACGTCACCATGGAGCTTTCCTTCAGCGGCGGCTATACCTGGACCGTCAACGGCAAAACCGTCAAAAAGCTCCCCGGCGGCATCATCTATATCCCCTTGGACGTTAAGGAGATCCGCCACGACAAAATTGAATCCCTGGCCCGGGGCAACGACGCCGCCATTTTGGAGCTGCGCCACGACGGCAGCTTTTACGCGGACATGAAGCTGACCTACAATGTGGGCAGCAGCTACGCGGGCAAGACGCTGTACCTGTATAAGTACAACGAAAGCACCGGCAAGCTGGTGTACCGCACCAGCGCCAAGGCAAACAGCGACGGCGACGTCACCTTCCCCTTTACCAGCGCCTCCACCTATCTTATTTCCTCCAAGGCCCTGTATGGCGAGACCGGCACCAGCGGCGGCGGCGGAACGGTGGGCGGCGGTACCGGAAGCGGAACAGGCGGCGGCACCGGGAGCCTTTCGCCCACCCTGCCTGCCAGCAGCGTCCCGGCCTCCGGCTCCTCCGGCACGTCGTCGGAGCCCAGCACCAGCAGCGAGGAGCCGTCCTCCCAGTCGGAGGTCTCCTCCCAGCCCGAAAGCTCCGAAAGCCCCCTGCCCGCCGACACCGACCCGGAACCCGGCGAAAAGAAGTTCCCCCTGATTCCGGTGCTGCTGGCGGCCATTGCGGTGGTGGTGGTTGCCATCGTCCTTATCGCCAAGCGCAACAAAAGCTACGACATCTGATTTGACGCAGCTAAAAAGCCCCTCCCGCCGGGAGGGGCTTTTTGTGGTATTTGATGTGCGGCCGGGTCAGGCCTGATACATCAGGACGCCGCAGGAAAAGGTGGCCGCCACATGGCAGTCCCGGTCCAGGACCACCAGGTCCCCATCCTTGCCCACGTCGATGCTGCCCTTTTGGTTAAAGATGCCCATCATCCGGGCGGGGGTCTCGGTCAGGCAGGGCAGGACCTCTTCCAGAGGCCGCTGGGTAAAGGCCATCAGGTTTTTCAGGGCCGCCGGCATGGTCAAAACGCTGCCCGCCCGGGTGCCGTCCCCCAGCAGCTTTGCGTCCAGTCCCTTGACCACCACGTCGTGGACCCCCAGCTTGTACAGCCCGTCGCCCAGGCCCGCCGCGGACATGCTGTCGGTGACGGCCACGGTGCGCCGCGTCCCCTTGGCGGCAAAAATCATGCAGACGGTGCCGGGGTGCAGGTGCTTGCCGTCGCAGATGGCCTCGCAGTAAATGTCGCTGGCAAAGGCGGCGCCGATGACGCCGGGCTGGTGGTGCTCCAAAGGCGCCATGGCGTTAAAAAGGTGGGTGGCCGAATGGGCCCCCGCCTCCACCGCGGCCATGGTCTGCTCGTAGGTGGCGGAACAGTGACCCAGGGAGACGGAGATCCCCTCCCCCCGCAGCCTGCCGATAAGTTCCGTGGAGCCGCTGAGCTCCGGCGCCAGGGTGACGCGGCGGATAAGCCTCCCCGAGGCCGCCTGCAGGCGCCTGAACAGGTTGTAATCCGGCGCCCGCAGCATCTTTTCGGCAATGGCCCCCTTGTTTTGGGGGTTCAGGAAGGGGCCCTCCAGGTGGACGCCGTAAATTTGGGGGCAGAGCAGCTCGGTTTTGGCCCGGCCCACCGCCATAATGCTGCGCAGCATGGTCTCCTCGGTATCGGCCACCACGGTGGGCAGAAAGGTGGTAACCCCCTGGGCGGCAAAAAAATCCCGGACGGTGCGCACGTCCTTGGCGTCGGCGTGGTTAAAATCCACGCCCGCCGCACCGTGGGTGTGTACGTCAATAAAGCCCGGCGCCACCAGCTTATTTTTGGCGTCGTAGGTTTTGCCGTAGGTGTCCCCGGGGGGCAGCAGCCCCTGGATTTTTCCGTCCGCAAGGCGGATGTTGCAGGACTGGATTTTGCCGCCCATGACGGCGCGCGCATTGGTGATGGTCATGCTGGCCATAGGTTTCCTCCGTCCCCCCGGCGCCGGGCCCGCCCCATAACGGGGGCCCGCCACAAAAATTCGTTCCCCAAGCTGACAGCTGGGGTGCAAAAAGGCTCTGTATTTATTGTAACATTGCACGCATCAAAGTCAAGAATTCCCGGGGATTTGGGCGAAATTTGGGGCCTGGGCGGCGCGGCCTTACCCGGGTGCCGGGGTTTTATAGGGGGGGGCGGAGGCCCCGCGTCCTGCCAACCCCGCTAAAAACAGGCCCCCACGGGGGCCCGCTTTTATGGTATAGCTTAGTTTTTCAGGCTTTGCAGGGGGGCGGGAATCTGCCCGCCCCGGGCGATAAAGGCGGCGGGGGAGAAGGTGTTGATCCGCATCACCGGGCCGCTGCCCAAAAGGCCGCCAAACTCCAAAAGATCC
>CALGIL010000419.1 GCA_937914895.1 uncultured Angelakisella sp. | reverse complement strand
TCCGGCCGCAGCATGGCCACCTGCATCATCCAGGTGAAGGGCAACAGCCTTGCGGTGCCCACCGCCGACAACGACAACGCCCTGTTTTACCGCACCTACCGCACCACCGGGGTGCGGTCCGAGGACGTCAACGGCGACGGCATCATCGAGATCCCCCTGGTGGGCTACCCCTACGGCCAGGACGAGGTGGAGGAATCCGCCCGGGTTTTTTATACCGACTATATGCAGCTGGAGGCGGTGGGTCTTAGGGAGGTCCAGCGCGCCTACGTCAACGTGGAGCAGGGCTACCGCATGGCCTTCCCCGACTCCTGGCTGGGCGAGCCGGAGGTGAGCATCCGCCGGCTGCAGGAAAACGGCGAGGTCATCTTTTTCATCCCCCGGGACGCCGCGGGCGAAAGCATCACCGAGCTTTTGCGCATCCGGGTGGGGGATTCCCAGGGCTACCCCGACAAGCTGGAAACAAAAAGCTACTTTGTCATCCGCCAGCGGGGCGTCTTCAGCTACTACGCCTGGCTGCCGGAGGACGTGCCCCAGGACCTTGCCATGACAAAGGAGCTGCTGGACCGGCTGTTTACCCTGATCAGCTGAGCCAACCCATCACCGACGAAGGATAAACGGAGGGACTATGATGGATTCAAGACGCATTTTAATCGCCGAGGACGAGGACGCCATCCGGGAGTTTGTGGTCATCAACCTGCAGCGGGCGGGGTACGAGGTGGTGGACGTCGCCAGCGGCGAGGAGGCCCTGGAGGTCTATGACCGGGAGGAGGGCCGCTTTGGCATGGCCATCCTGGACATTATGATGCCCGGCATAGACGGCCTTAGTGTCTGCAAGCAGCTGCGGGAGAAGGATTCCCGCATCGGCATCATTATGCTGTCCGCCAAAAGCCAGGAGATGGACAAGGTGGGCGGCCTGATGCAGGGGGCCGACGACTATGTCACAAAGCCCTTTTCCCCCATGGAGCTGGTGGCCAGGGTGGACGCCGTCTTTCGCCGGATGGGGGTATCCGCCGTCAAAACCGAGCCGGACACCCAGCTGCGCTCCGGGCCCTTTGTGCTGGACACCCGCAGCCGCACCCTGACCAAAAACGGAAAGCGCATCGACCTGACCCAGGTGGAATTTCAGCTGATGGAGCAGTTTTTGTGCAACCCCAACGTGGCCCTGGACCGCAGCCAGCTGCTGTCCACCGTCTGGGGGGACAGCTATTTCGGCGACGACAAAATTGTGGACGTCAACATGCGGCGGCTGCGGATGAAAATTGAGGACGAACCCAGCAAGCCCCAATATCTGACCACCGTCTGGGGCTTTGGCTACAAGTGGATGGACGAATCGGAGGAGGCATAACAGGCCCCGCCCCGGAAAGGAGGCCGCGCCCTTGGCCGTGCAAAAGATCACCCGCCGGTGGCTGACCGGCAACTTCAGCGTTGTGCTGCTGGTCATCATCTCGGTGGTCATCGGCGTGTCCCTTGCCATCCAGACCTTTTATTACAACAGCGCCCGCCAGTTCATCCTCTCCCGGGCCGATTCGGTGGCCACCCTGTTGGAGGACCACGCCCGGGACAGCTCCTCCGACTTTTCCTCCCAGGTGCGCAAGCTGGTGGAGGACTTTGAGTACAAGGAAAAAATGGAGCTGATGGCCATCGGCGGGGACGACGCGGTGCTCATTACCTCCAGCGGCTTTGAGCCCGCCGGCCGGATGGATATGCCCGACTACCGGGCGGCCCTTGGTTCCCCCGACGGCGTGGGCGAGTATATCGGCCCCCTGGGGGGCGAAAAAGTGCTGGCCATTACCACCATGAGCAAGGTCATGGGCGAGGACCTGACCGCCATGCGGTACGTGGTCTCTCTGACCCGGGTGGACGAACAGATTGTCATGGCCATCTTTTGGGTGACCATGCTGGCCATGGCGGTGCTGCTCATCGTCATCTTTTCCAACTCCTACTTCATCAGCTCCATTGTCAACCCCATTGCCGAGGTGGGCCAGACCGCCCGGCAGATTGCCCAGGGCGACTTTGAGGTGCGGCTGGCACCCCGCAAGGACGACGAGATCGGCCAGCTTTGCGAGGCCATCAACAACATGGCGGAGGAGCTTTCCAACGCCGAGCAGATTAAAAACGACTTTATATCCTCGGTGTCCCACGAGCTGCGCACCCCCCTGACCGCCATCCGCGGCTGGGGCGAGACCCTGGTCCGGGACGAAAACCCCGACCCCGCCACCATGAAGAAGGGCATCCGCGTCATCATGGAGGAGACCGAACGGCTGTCCTCCATGGTGGAGGAGCTTTTGGACTTTTCCCGGATGCAAAGCGGGCGCTTTGCCCTGGAGACCCAGCGGCTGGACCTGGTGGCGGAGCTGTCCGAGGCGGTGCTGATTTTTACCCAGCGGGCCAAGCAGGAGCACAAGGCCCTGCTGTACGAGGAGCCGGCGGACTTTGCCCCGGTGATGGGGGATAAAAACCGGCTGCGCCAGGTGTTTGTCAACATCCTGGACAACGCCCTTAAATACTCCGACCGGGGGGACACCGTCCGGGTGGCGGTGTCCATCGGCCCCGACGCGGTGGCGGTGACGGTGGCCGACACCGGCACCGGCATCTCCCAGGAGGACCTGCCCAACGTAAAAACCCGGTTTTATAAGGGGCACACCACCCGCCGGGGCAGCGGCATCGGCCTTGCCGTGGCGGACGAAATTGTGGGGATGCACGGCGGCGCCCTGGACATGGGCACCACGGTGACCATCACCCTGCCCCTGGCCCCATAAAGTACCTGATTTTTGAAAAGAGGTTGCATCTATTGAATACAGCGGTAAAAAAGACCACCATCGGCGGCCAGGCCCTCATCGAGGGCCTGATGATGCGGGGACCCGACCTGACCGCCATGGGGGTCCGCGCCCCCGACGGCCAGATTACCATGGAGACCTGGGCCACCTCCCCCGGGGCAAAGCCCTGGTATAAAAAGGCGCCGGTCATCCGGGGCGTCTTTAACATGATCGACTCCCAGGTGCTGGGCTTTAAGTGCCTGATGAAGTCCGCCGACCTTGCGGGCATGGAGGAGGAAGAGCCCTCCAGGTTTGAAAAGTGGCTGGCAAAAACCTTTCACGCAGACCTGAGCGTTATTGTCAGCACCGTGGCGGTGGTGATGGGGGTGGTTTTGGCGCTGCTGCTGTTTATGGTGGCCCCCACGGGGCTCTCCTCCCTGCTGCGGCCGGTGGTGGGTAGCTCCATGGCCCTCTCCTTCATCGAGGGGGGGATTAAGCTTTCCCTTTTCATCCTCTACCTGTGGGCCACCTCCCGGATGAAGGAGATGCGCCGTGTCTACGAATACCACGGCGCCGAGCACAAGACCATTGCCTGCTACGAGGCGGGAAAGCCCCTGACGGTGGAAAACATCCGGGGCTTTACCCGGTTCCATCCCCGGTGCGGCACCAGCTTTTTGGTGCTGGTGCTGCTGATTTCCATCCTGCTGTTTTCGGTGGTCACCTGGACAAACCCCCTGGTGCGGGTGCTGCTGAAGCTGGCCCTGCTGCCCCTGGTGGTGGGACTGTCTTACGAGGTCATCCGCCTGGCGGGGCGGTATAATAACCCCCTGACCCGCATTGTGTCGGCGCCGGGGCTGTGGATTCAGCGCCTGACCACCCGGGAGCCAGACGACGACCAGCTGGAGGTGGCCATCGCCGTCATGAAGCTGGTCATCCCCCAGGACAAGGACGCGGACATCTGGTAGGCGAAGGGGGCCGTCCATGAAGCTGAAAGCGCTGTACCGGGACCTGCAAAACCGACTGGAAAAAGCCCCAAACGCCGACCCGGGCTTTGAGGCTTTTTATCTGCTGCGCCAGGTGCTGGGCATCAGCCGGAGGGACCTGTACGGCCCTGACCGGGAGGTAAGTGAGGAACACATCTCCGCCCTGTACAGACTTACTCATCGCCGCCTGGGGGGCGAGCCCCTGCAGTACCTGCTGGGAGAGTGGGAATTTTTCGGGCTGCCCATGGCGGTGGGCCCGGGGGTGCTTATCCCCCGGCCCGAGACCGAGCTGCTGGCGGAGCTTGCTTTAGCGGAATTGGCGGGCCTGCAAAATCCCCGGGTGCTGGACCTCTGCTCCGGGACGGGGTGCATCCCCGTGGCCGTGGCCAAACACCGCCCCGACGCCCTGGTGTGGGGTGTGGAGCTGTCCGAAGAGGCCCTGCCCTACTTCCGCCGCAACACGGCCCAAAACGGCGCCGCCAACGTCACCGTGGTGGCCGGGGACGCCCTGGACCCGCCGGAGGAGGTCCGCGCCCGGCAGGTCCATGTCATCACCTGCAACCCCCCCTATGTCACCCGGGAGGAGATGGCCGCGCTGCAGACCGAAGTGACCTGGGAGCCCCCCATGGCCCTGGACGGCGGTGTGGACGGCCTGGATTTTTACCGCAGGCTGCCGGGGGTCTGCCTCCCCCTGCTGGAGCCCGGGGGCCTGCTGCTGCTGGAAATTGGCGAGACCCAGGGGCCGGCCGTGGCCGCCCTGCTGGCTGGGGCGGGCTTTGGGGCGGTGGAGGTCCGGCAGGACCTTGGCGGCCTGGACCGGGTTGTGACGGGAAGAAAGCCGGGATAAGACGGGCCGCGCAAAAAAGCGCCCCCTTTCCCCCGGCGCCCCTTACGTATGGCGCGGCGTCTTTTGCACACACTAGCACTGCCCGGCATGGGCAGTTTGTGCGCAAAGGAGGAAGGGCCATGGCAAAATGTCCCTACTGCGGCCGTGACATGGTGGAGCCGGAGAGGCTTTACGGGGAGGAACCCCATGGGGAGGACGCCGGGGGCGTCCCTGTGACCGAAGAGGCGCAGGAGGCCGCCCGGGCAGGCAGGCGGCCCAAAATTGCCTTCTGCCCCCAGTGCGGAGAGATTCCCCTGTTTCTTCCCTTCATCGACTAGGCTGTAAAACGGGCATACTGCCCGTTTTGCAGCCTGCGGGCGAACAATCCGGCGCACTATGTGCGCCTCGATGCGAAAGTGGGGGCTCACCGCCCCCCTTTCACACTATCCCCCGGTTCTTTATCTTACGCAATCGCTTTTTTTGACAGCCTGAGAGGACCCGGCGCGTGCGCCGGGTCCTCTTTGTGCCTTTGCGGGGCGTGGGGCGAGGGGTCCTGCCCTCTGTCCTCTGATTTCTGCCCCCTGTCAGGTCATCACCTTGCGGTACATGGCCATGTACTCCTTGGCGCTGCGCTGCCAGGAAAAATCGCAGCCCAGGGCGCGCACCACCGCCTCCTGCCACCCCTTCCGGTCCTCGTACAGGGCGGCGGCGCGGCGGAGGGCGTCCAGCATATCGTGGGCGTTGTAGGTCTTAAAGGTGAAGCCGTTTCCCCCCTCCTCCCCCATGTCCACAATGGAATCCCGCAGGCCCCCTGTCTCCCGCACCACGGGGATGGTGCCGTACCGCAGGGCCACCATCTGGGACAGGCCGCAGGGCTCGCTTTTGCTGGGCATGAGGAAGAGGTCTGCCCCGGCGTAAATCTTCCGCGCCACGTCGGGCAGAAAGCCCTTGGTAAAGGCCACGGTGCCGCCGTGGCGGCGGGCCATGTCCTCAAAAAAGTTTTCGTAGATGTAGTCCCCGGTGCCCAGCACCACAAACTGCATCCCCAGGTCCAGCAGTTCGTCAAAGATATACCGCACCAGATCCAGGCCCTTCATGCCCACCAGGCGGGTCACCATGGCCACAAGGGGCTTGTCAGGGGCCTCCTCCAGCCCCATCAGCCTTTGGAGCCCGGCCTTGTTTTCCCCCTTGCCGTCCACGGTTTTGGCGTCGTACTGCTTAAAGATCTCCACGTCGGTGCGGGGGTTGTAGGATTTTGTGTCGATGCCGTTTAAAATGCCGCAGATTTTATAGGACTTTTCCCGGAGCATCCGGTCCAGGCCAAAGCCAAACCAGCTGTCTAAAATCTCGGTGGCGTAGGTGGGGCTGACGGTGGTGATCATGTCGCACTGCTCAATGGCGCCCTTCATCATGTTCACCGCGCCGTCGTAGGTCACCATGGGGATGGCGTGGTCCGGCAGGCCGCAGACGTCGGTGGCCACCTCCATGCCGTACTTGCCCTGGTACTGGATGTTGTGGATGGTAAACACCGTCTTAACCCGGCGGAGCTTTTCCACCCCGCGGTAAAAGACGTTGAGGAACACCGGCACCATGGCCGTCTGCCAGTCGTTGCAGCTGAGGATGTCCGGGGCAAAGTCCACCACGGTCAGCATTTCCAGAATTGCCTTGGAAAAAAAGGCAAACCGCTCGGCGTCGTCAAAAAAGCCGTAGATGCCGCCGCTGCGCTTAAAGTAGTACTCGTTGTCCAGCAGGTAGTAGCGGATGCCGCCCGCCTCGGCCTCAAACAGGCCGCAGTACTGGCTGCGCCAGGCCAGGGGCACGTGGAAGCTGGTCACATACTTCATCCGGCTTTTCAGGTCCTCGCTGATCTGCCCGTACAGGGGCAGCACCACCCGGCACTCGGCCCCCTCCTTGGTCAGCGCGGCGGGCAGCGAGCCCGCCACGTCCGCAAGCCCCCCCGACGCCGCAAAGGGCAGGGCTTCGCTGGCGGCATACAGAATCTTCATACAAAACCACCCTTTCCCCGGCATGTGTCGGTGCCGCCGCCCCCCTGCCGGCAGGGGCGGCGCCGGCCCGGGTCCTACACCCGCGTCCCCTTGGGGATGTACAGGGGATAGGTGGCGTATCCGGCCATGGTCCGCCCCTCCTGGACATAGACGTCCTTGTCCAGAATGCCGTAGCTGACACTGGCCCCGCGGCCCACCACGGCGCCCTGCATCACCACACAGCCGCGCACCACCGCGCCCTCCAGCACCCGGACACCCCGGAAGAGGATGGAATCCTCCACGGTGCCCTCCACCACGCAGCCGTCGGCCAGCAGGGAGTTTTTGACCGAGGCGCGGACGCCGTACCGGCAGGGGACCTCGTCCCGCACCGGGGTGTACACCGGGCGGCTGGGGTTGAAGATCTCCCGCCGCACCCCGGGGTCCAGCAGGTCCATGGAGATTTTATAGTAGCTTTCCATGCTGCTGATGCTGCCGAAATAGCCGTCAAACCCATAGCAGTAGACATTGTGCCGGGCCGCCTGGGCCCGCAGAATATCCTGGTGGAAGGAATAGCGGTCCCTGGCCATGGCCTCGGACACCAGCCGCACCAGCAGCTCCTTGTCGATGATGTAGGTGTGCAGGTACAGGCTGTGCTCGCCGGGGATCTGGTTGCCCAGCTGCACCTCCTGCAAAAAACCGTCCCCGCCCACCTCCAGCACCACGCCCCTATGCTGGCCCTCCCGCTCCAGCCGGCGCCTGCCGTACACCACGGTAATGCCCGCGCCCTTTTCCCTGTGGACCTCCAGCAGGCGCTCAAAATCCAGGTTGGCCACAATGTCGCAGTCGCACACCGCCACATCCCCCGCGTCCACCCCGCGGATATAGCTCATGACTCCGCCCAGGGCCTCCAGGCTGCCCCGGTACATCCCCGAATCCCGGTGGGAAAAGGGGGGCAGCACCGTCAGCCCGCCGTTTTTACGGGCCAGGTCCCAGGGGCGGCCCGACCCCACGTGGTCCATGAGGGACTGGTAGTTGCGCCGGGTGACAATGCCGATGTGTTGGATGCCGGCCCCCGACATGGCGGACAGGGGAAAGTCCACCAGGCGGTAGCGGCCGCCGAACAGCACCGACCCCATGGTGCGCTTTTGGGTCATCTCCCCCAGGGATTCGTCGTGCATATTGGAAAAAATAATGCCCATGGTCCGTCTGCTCATACCCGGGCCACCTCCTCCCGCCGCAGGACGTCTTCCTCGGCCATAGCCTTGGGCGGCACCACCGCCCCCGGGCCCACCGTGACCTCCTCGCCGATGACCGTGACGCCCCAGTCCCCCGCGTACCCGGGCTTTGCGCCCACCTGGGCCCCTTCCCCGATGACGGCGTTTTCCGCCACAATGGCGTACTCCACCCGGGCGCCGGACTTAATAACCGCACCGGGCATGATGATGGAGCCCTCCACCACGGCGTCCCGCTCCACCGTCACGCCGGCAAACAGGATGGAAAAATCCACCCGGCCGTCAATGTCGCAGCCCTCGGTGACCAGGGAGTTTTCCACCCGGGCGTTTTGGCCCACAAAGTGGGGCGGCAGACTGGGGTTGCGGGAGTAGATGCGCCAGGTGCTGTCGTACAGCTTCAGGGGGTCGCCCGGGGCCAGCAGGTCCATGTTGGCCTCCCACAGGCTGTCGATGGTGCCCACGTCCTTCCAGTAGCCGTCAAAGCTGTACGCAAACATCCGCTCCCCCGCGTCCAGCATGGCGGGGATAACGTTGGCGCCAAAGTCGTTGCGGGAGTCTGGGTTTTCCTCGTCCTGAATCAGGTACTGCCGCAGCTTTTCCCACTTGAAGATGTACACGCCCATGGAGGCAAGGCTGCTTTTGGGCTTCGGGGGCTTTTCCTCAAACTCATAGATCCTGCCGTCGGGGTCCGCGTTCATAATGCCGAAGCGGGAGGCCTCCTCCAGGGGGACCTCGATAACGGCGATGGTGCAGTCGGCGTCGTGCTCCTTGTGGAACCGGCGCATTTTGTCGTAGTTCATCTTATAGACGTGGTCCCCGGACAGAATGACCACATCCTCGGGGCTGTACCGCTCGATGAAGGGAATGTTTTGATAGATGGCGTTGGCGGTGCCCCTGTACCAGTCCGACCCGGAGCTTTTTTGGTAGGGGGGCAGAATGGACAGCCCCCCGTCCATGCGGTCCAGGTCCCAGGGCTGCCCGGTGCCCAGGTATTCGTTGAGCAGCATGGGCTGGTACTGGGTGAGCACCCCCACCGTATCGATGCCGGAATTGACACAGTTGGACAAGGGAAAGTCGATGATGCGGTACTTGCCGCCGTAGGGAACCGCCGGTTTGGCCAGGCGTTTTGTCAGGGTGTACAGTCTGCTGCCCTGTCCCCCGGCCAAAAGCATGGCAACCCACTTTTTCTGCTTGACCATATTGCGCGCTGCCTCCTTCTTCCTTGGCCCCGCCTGGGGCGCTGCTGCCGCTGTGCCTTGCCGTTCTTTCTTTTTATGTTGGGCCCGGGGCTTCCGCCTTTCCGTCCTCCGCCCCGGCCCCAAGGGGCCTTACACCCGGGCCGGACGCCTTGCGCCTTTTTAGAAACGCCACGGACAGGGGGGGCAGGTCCAGCAGAATGGACTGAAGATACTGCCCCCGGGGGACCGGCCGGCATTTGTAAAAGCCGCCCAGAACACCGGTGCCGCCGTAGTCGGGGTGGTCCGAGGTAAAGACCACCCGGTAGCCCGCCGCCTCCGGCACCCCCAAGGGGTAGTCCTTCCAGGGGGAGGCGGAAAAGTTGCAGACCACCGCCAGCTCCTCCCCCTCCTCGTCCCGGCGCAGGTAGGCAATGACGTTTTGGCTGCCGCTGTCCGCGGCCAGCCAGGTATAGCCGTCCCAGCTGTCCTCCACCTGCCACAGGGGGGCCTGCTTTAAATAAAAGCGGTTCAGGTCCCTTACATACCGGTGCAGACGCCGGTGGGCCTCGTAATCCAGCAGCAGCCAGTCCAGCTGCTTCTGCCAGTCCCATTCGATAAACTGGCCGAATTCCGCCCCCATAAACAGCAGCTTTTTGCCGGGGGTGCTCATCATATAACCCAAAAAGGTCCGCATTCCCGCAAACTTTTCCTCGTACTCCCCGGGCATTTTGTCCAGCAGGGACCGCTTGCCGTGGACCACCTCGTCGTGGGAGATGGGCAGAATGAAGTGCTCGGAAAAGGCGTACATCATGCCAAAGGTCAGCTTGTCGTGGTTGTAGCCCCGAAAGTAGGGGTCCATGGAGGTGTACTGCAGCACGTCGTTCATCCACCCCATGTTCCACTTAAAGGTAAAGCCCAGCCCCCCGGCGTAGTCGGGGCGGGTCACCAGGGGCCAGGCGGTGGATTCCTCGGCAATCATCATGGCCTGGGGGTGCCGGGCCAGCACCTCATGGTTCAGCCTGCGCAAAAAGGCCGCCGCCTCCAGGTTTTCCCTGCCGCCCTGGGCGTTGGGGGACCACTGCCCCCGGTCCCGGTCATAATCCAGGTACAGCATGGACGCCACCGCATCCACCCGGATGCCGTCGATATGGTACTGCTCCAGCCAGAACAGGGCGTTGGAGATGAGAAAGCTCTGCACCTCGGCGCGGCCGCAGTCAAAGGCCCGGGTGCCCCACCGGTAGTGCTCCCCCTTTTGGGGGTCGGCGTATTCGTAGCAGCAGGTACCGTCAAATTCGTACAGGCCGTGGCCGTCCTTGGGAAAATGGGCCGGCACCCAGTCCATAATCACCCCCAGGTCCGCCCGGTGGCAGCAGTCCACAAAGTACATAAAATCCTTGGGGGTGCCAAAGCGGGAGGTGGGGGCGTAATAGCCCGTCACCTGGTAGCCCCAGGAGCCGTCGTAGGGGTATTCGGTCACCGGCATCAGCTCCAGGTGGGTGTACCCCATCTCCTTGGCGTAGGGCACCAGCTCCTCGGCCAGCTTGCGGTAATCAAAGGGGCTGCCGTCCGGGTAGGTGCGCCAGGAGCCCAAATGGACCTCGTAGATGTTCAAGGGGCCGTGGTGGATGTTTTGGCGCTTTTGCTTTGCCATCCAGCGCCGGTCCCCCCACCGGTACCCCTCCAGGTCGTAAATCCGGGAGGCGGTGCCCGGGCGGATCTCGGCGTGGAAGGCGTAGGGGTCGGCCTTTAAGAGGACCTTGCCCGCCGCGGTGGTAATGGCGTACTTGTAAAGGTCAAATTCCCCCAGGTCCGGGACGCTGCCCCACCAGACCCCCCCGTCGGAAATCCGCGTCAGGGGGTTCTGCTCCGCCTGCCAGCTGTTAAAATCCCCCACCACCGACACCGCGGCGGCCGTGGGTGCCCAGACGGCAAATTCCACCGCCCCGCCGGGGCGCAGATGGGCCCCCAGCAGCTGGTAGGCGCAGAAATTTGTCCCCTGATGAAACAGGTACACCGGCAGTTCCAAATTCTTCCTTTGCTCCTCCACCGATACATCCCCCCTTTACCAGTAGTGTACCATTTTGGGCGTTCATTTTCAATAAAGTTGTCTATAATTGGTACTATCCAACTTGTTTTGTGTCCATATATTGTGCATAATATCCACAAATAACGGGCCTGCCGCGGGATGTCGCCCCCCTTCTGCCAGTCCCCCCTTTCAGTGTACGGCCCGGGGGACAAAAAACCCATCGAATCCCCAAGGTTGTCAGAAGACGCCCCATGGGATATAATGGGGCTATTCCTGGCGAAAGGCGGCGAAACGGATGCTGGTGGACCTTCATCTCCACTCCCGGGCCTCGGACGGAACCATGACCCCCGGGGAGATTGCCCGGGAGGGCGCCCGGCGGGGCTTTGGCATGCTGGCCCTGGCGGACCACAACACCGACAAGGGGTGGGGGCCCTTTGCGGCGGCCTGCCGAAAGGCGGGCGTCATCCCCCTGCGGGGGATGGAGCTGGACTGCCTGTACGACCGGTGGGACATCCACCTGCTGGCCTACGGCTATACCCCCACCCGGACCTTGACGGACCTTGCCGCCCACAGCCTTGGGCGGATGCTGGACATGAGCGACGACCTGGTGCGCCGGCTGCTGCCCGCCTTTTCCCAGCTGAGCTGGGAGGAGTGGTCGGCCTATGAGGCGGACCCGGCCCAGGGGGGCTGGAAGGGCCTGCAGTACCTCCGGGGCAAGGGGGTCATCGGGCGGCTGGAGGACGGCATGGGCCTGTACAAGGAGCAGGGCTGCGACTACCGGGACTACTCCTTTCCCGCCATGGAGGAGGCCTGCCGGGTGGTCCGGGCCTCGGGCGGGGTGCCGGTGCTGGCCCACCCCGCCAACTGGTTTGCCAGTCTGTCCCAGCCGGAGCTGTACCGCCATCTGGACGCTATGGCCGAGCTGGGCCTGGGCGGGATTGAATGCCACTACCCCTCCCACACCCCCGAAATGACCTGGATGTGCCGCTGCTATTGCCGCAGGCACGGCTGGCTGATGACCGCGGGGAGCGACTGGCACGGGGAATTTAACAAGGTGGCCCATGGCGTCACCTACGAGCTGGGCCGGGTGCGGGTGGACCTTGGGGAACTGGACCTGGGAAATCTGTTGGAAGCGGGAGGAACAAAGGGATGAAAATCGGCATCATGTGCGCCCTGGAATCGGAGCTGCTGCCCCTGACCCGGGAGATGGCGGGGGTGGAAAAATCCACCTATCTGATGCGGGACTTTTACAGCGGCACCCTGGACGGCAAAGAGGTGGTGGCCGTGGTGGGCGGGGTGGGCAAGGTCAACGCGGCCATCACCGCCCAGGCCCTCATCCTCTGCTACGGCGCGGGGACCCTTTTGTTTACGGGCATCGCCGGCGGCCTGGACGACTCCCTGCGCATTGGGGACGTGGTCATCGGCACCCAGGTGCTCCACCACGACCTGGAGATGGAGTGGATGAACAACGGGCAGTTCCCCGGGCTGCCCACCGATTGGTTTGCGCCGGATCAGGGCCTTTTGGACCTGTGCCAGGGCCTGGGGAACAACCTCCACTTCGGGCGCATTGTGTCCGGGGAGGTCTTTGTCACCGACGCCCAGCGGGACGGCATCATCCGGCGGTTCCACCCCCTGTGCGTGGATATGGAAAGCGCCGCCGTCTGCCAGGTCTGCTGGTTCCACAAGGTCCCCTGCCTTATCATACGCTCCCTGTCGGACAACGCCGACGACCAGCCGGAGGGGGCCTTTCTGGAAAACAAGGACCAAAGCAGCCTGTCGGCCATGGGGGTCACCCGGGCCATTGTGGGGCGTATGCCGGCATAAAACACGCAAAAAAGGGGAGCCCGGCGCCAAACCTTGGTTTGGCGCCGGG
>CALGIL010000418.1 GCA_937914895.1 uncultured Angelakisella sp. | reverse complement strand
TCAACGCCCAGTCCCGCTATGGCGGCGGCGTCTGGGCCATGCGGGTGTCCGAGGGCAGCCGCGTGGTGGGCCTGGCCCGGGCCCCCCGGGAGGAAGAAGGGGACGAAATCCCCGAGGACATGGACGGCGCCGAAGAAGCGCCCGAAAGCTCGAAGAATATGGATGACCTCGAAGAAGCGCCTGAAGAGACCAATGA
The DNA here is from genome assembly GCA_937914895.1 of uncultured Angelakisella sp. Lineage (GTDB taxonomy): Bacteria > Bacillota > Clostridia > Oscillospirales > Ruminococcaceae > Angelakisella. The sequence continues at coordinate 2,327 of CALGIL010000418.1, read as the reverse complement.
CCAGTGACAGAATCGCACAGCATGGGGATTTGAGGGGCGAGGCAAGGCCGCGGGGCTTTGCCCCGCACCGCACCGGCTTTGAAAAGCCGGCCCAAACTTTTAAAAAGGCCCCAGTTTGTACAAAGGGGAGCCGCTCGTAAAAGAAGGAATCACGAGTGCTTTCGGTAACGGCACCCCCCGGAAGGCTGCACGGTGCGCCCGAAGAAACCAGCTGCACTTTCGGCGGTCGGGAGCGGGTCCCCTTTATCCCCTTCCCCAAATTGTCCATTCTCCATTGCCCGCCGTGCCTTGCCCGGAAGTCCGGGACACCCCAAAGGGGGAGCGGGAGGGAAAGTCGCAGCTTTACCCCCGCTCCCCCTTTGGAGTGTCTTCGGAGCGTTGCTCCGAAGCAAGGCATTTGGTTTAACCCGCACTTGACCCACGATATTTAAAAGTTTTCCGGCTCCTTTTTTCAAAAAGGAGCAAAAGGGCAGGAAAAAATGGCGCTGACCGGCAGTACAAGAGCACTGCTTAATCGCCGCCTGACCCACGATACTTAAAAGTTTTTCGGCTCCTTTTTTCAAAAAGGAGCAAAAGGGCAGGAAAAAATGGCGCTGGCCCACAGCGCAAACCTGCTGTTTGACCGGGGCTGCCGCCCCTGGTTTCCACTTTTCCACAAAGGAGGCTGCCGGGTGTGAAAAAAATACTGGCTCTGGCGGCCTCGCTCTGGCTGCTCTTGGGGCTGCTGTCCGGCTGCGGCAGCCGCTACAAGGACCTGCGCCTGGATATTCAGGCCCCGGTGACCAGCCTGGACCCCCAGTTTACCACCGACCCCACGGGGCGGATGATTTTAAAAAACGTCATGGAGGGGCTGGTGGTCCAGCGGGCCGACGGCACCCTGGAGCCGGGGGCGGCCCGGACCTATGAAATTTCCCCCGACGGGCGGACCTACACCTTTGTTTTGCGGGAGGACGCCGTATGGGAAAACGGGGACCCGGTGACGGCCCAGGACTTTGTCTATGCCTTTCGGCGGATGATGAACCCCCAGGTGCCCAGTCCCTATACCGGGGAATTTTCCGGCATTGCGGGCGCCCGGGAGGTGTTGGCGGGCAGCCTTGCGCCGGAGCAGCTGGGGGTTTGGGCCAAGGGGGACGACACCCTGATCATTGAGCTGGAGGAGGCCTCTCCCCTCTTTTTGCAGCGGCTGGCGGGCACCGGTGCCCTGCCCTGCAACCAGAAGTTTTTTGAAGGTACCCGTGCCCGCTACGGCATGGACAAGGTATACTTTCTTGGCAACGGACCCTACCACCTGTCCAAATGGGACAACGAAAAGGCCGTTGTGCTGGCGGCCAGCCAGTCTTACTGGGACGCCGGGCAGGTAAAAACCCCCTCCGTGACCCTGTATGTCGGGCGGGAGGACCCCAAGGGGAAATTCCTGGGCGGAGGGAGCGACTGTTATCAGCTGGCCTATGAGGATGTGGAGGCCCTGGACCGGGGGCGATTCAGCTATCAGACCCGGGACAACACGGTTTGGGCCCTTACCTTCCGCCAGACCCAGGGCCCCCTGGCGGACACCCGGGTGCGCCGGGCCCTGGTGGGCGCCATCGACCCGGCGGGCATTGCCCAGCGGGTGCCGGGCAAGTACACCCTGACACAGTCCCTGGTGCCCCGGGAGGCGGTGCTGTTCCAGCAGCCCTACCGGTCCCAGGCCGGCATCCCGGAGCCCATTGGCTTTTTGGGGGACGGCGCCATGCCCCTTTTGCAGGAGTGGCTGGAGGAGCAGGGGCAGGAAAGCATTTCGGGCCTGAATCTGATTGCGCCCCAGTCCGCCGATCTGGCCGCCCTGGGGGGGTACTTTCAGCGGATGTGGCAGGACCACCTGATGCTGTATGTCAACCTGGAGGTGCTGCCCGACGAGGAGTACCGCCAAAGGCTGGCCGCGGGGGACTTTCAGATGGCCCTGGCGGCAGTATCCGCCGCCTCCGACAGCCCCCAGGGGACCCTGGCCCTCTACCTGTCCTCCGCCACCGGCAACGCGGCGGATTACCGCAATCCCGAGTATGACAGGCTGCTGGCCCAGGCCATCACCTCCAACCGGGCGGCGGACGCTGCCGCCCTGTACGCCCAGGCGGAGGAGATGCTCATCCGGGACGCGGTGGCCCTCCCCCTCTTCAGCGAGCCTACTTACTTTGCCATGGGCCGGGGGGTCTCCGGGGTGGAGTTTGCCGCCGACGGCGCCTGCTACCTTAAATACGCCGCCCGGGAGTGACCGCGTACATCCAAGGCAACCCCGGAACCCTTCTTTGGAAAGAAGGGTTCCGGACCTCCCAAGAAACTTTGCCCTTTAT
>CALGIL010000417.1 GCA_937914895.1 uncultured Angelakisella sp. | reverse complement strand
TCCATTTTCAATTGTCAATTATCCATTGTCCGCTAGAATCCATCATAGTCCGGAGCGATAAATACCGCAACCCCCTTGGGGGCCTCCCGGCCCGCCTGCTCCAGCAGGCATGCCAGCAGTCTGCGGGCGTCGGGGGAAAAGCTGGTCTTCATCAGAATCTTGTACCGGTACCGCCCCGCCACCCGGGCCACCGTCCCGGGGCTTGGGCCCAGCAGGCGCACCGGCAGCTTTGGGTATTCCTCCCGCAGCAGGGCGGTCAGCCTGGACAGAATGTCCCCCGCGGTCTTTTGCACCTTCTCCGGGTCCTCCCCGGTGACGCCGATACAGTAAAACCGGCAGAAGGGGGGATACAGGTGCAGCTTCCGGCTTTGGATCTCCTCCCGGAAGAAGGCCTCGTAATCCTGGGCGGCGGCCTGGCGCAGAATGGGATTTTCGGGGGTATAGGTCTGCAGGTACGCCCGGCCTGGCAGCCGGTCCCGGCCGCTGCGCCCCACCACCTGGGTCACCAGGGAGAAGGTGCGCTCGTAGCTTCTAAAATCCTCGCCGTACAGCATCTGGTCCACCCCCACCACCCCCACTAAAGTCACCCCGGGGAAGTCCAGCCCCTTGGCCACCATCTGGGTGCCCACCAGGATGTCGTACTCCCGGGCGGCAAAGGCGTCCAAAAAGCGCTGGTGGGCGTATTTGCGCATGGTGGTATCCATATCCATCCGCAAAATGCGCGCCGTGGGAAAGCGCTGGCGCAAAATTTCCTCCAGTTTTTGGGTGCCAAGCCCGGCGTAGCGGATAAATTTGCTGCCGCAGTGGGGACACTCCTGGGGGATGGGCTGGCTGAAGCCGCAGTAGTGGCACATCAGCCGCCCGTTGGCGGCGTGGTACTTCATGGAGATGCTGCAGTTGGGGCACTGGGCCGGGGTGTGGCAGGCCATGCAGGCCACCTGAGTGCTGTGCCCCCGCCGGTTCATCAGCAGAATGGACTGCTCCCCCTGCTCCAGGTTGTTGTAGATCTCCTGGCACAGCTCCTCCGAAAGCCCCTCCGCGGGGATCTCCTGGGCCGCCATGTCCAGAATGGTCACGTCGGGCAGCGTTGCCGCGCCGTACCGCTCCTTTAGGCGCACCAGGGCGTAATCTCCCCGGGCCGCCCGGTAGTAGGATTCCACCGACGGGGTGGCCGAGGCCAGCACCAGCAGGCTCCCGTGGTACTTTACCCGGGCCATGGCCGCCTGGCGGGCGTCAAACCGGGGGGAGCTCTCTGACTGATAGGTATGCTCCTGCTCCTCATCAATGACCACAAGGCCCAGATTTTGCAGGGGGGCAAACACCGCCGAGCGGGTGCCCACCACCACGTCGGCCAAACCGGCCTTTACCCGGCGCCACTCGTCCAGCCGCTGGGATAGGGAAAGTCCGCTGTGGAGCACCGCCACCCGGCCGCCGTACCGTCCCCGGAACTTTTCGATAGCCTGGGGGGTCAGGGAGATTTCGGGCACCAGCACCAGCACCCCCCGGCCCCGGGCCAGCACCCGGTCCATAAGCGCCATAAACACCTGGGTCTTGCCGCTGCCGGTGACCCCGTATAAAAGGGCCGTCCGGGGCTTGCCCTCCTCCAGGCACCGGGCCAGGGCGTCATAGGCGGCCTGCTGGTCCGGGGACAGCACCGCCGGCGCTTCCTCCCGTGGTGTGGCGTCGGGATAGGGGCTGCGGTAGACCTCTTCCTCGTAAAGCTCCACCGCGCCCAGGTTGGCCAGCTTGTCGATGACCCCCTTGCCCACCCCGGCAAAGTAGCCAATCTCTTTCACCGAGCCGCAGCCCACCTGCCCCAGCAGCTCCATCACGGCGGTCTGCTTGGGGGTCAGCCTGGGGGGCGGGTCCCCCTCCGCCAGCCGCACCATGGTTTGGGACTGGTCCTGAATCCGGCGGCGCAGCTCCTCCTCCCCCCGCACCAGGCCCCGGCTCTCCAGGGCCTCCAGCTCCTTTCGGCAGTCCTCCACCCCCAGGGCATCCTGGATGTCCTCCAGCCCCGCGGGGGTGCGGCGTGCGCCCAAAAAGGATAAAATCTGCCCCTCCAAAGGCCCCAAATCCTCGGGGGACGGGGTATCCGCATCCCTGCAAAGAGAATATCCCCGCCGGGCGCGGACACCGTACCCCGCGGGGAGCAGCACGCCCAAGGCGTCAAACCAGGTGCAAAAGGTCTCCTCCTTCAGCCAGCGCAGCAGGTACAGCATCTCGCCGTCCAGGACGGGCTGGGGGTCCACCACCCGGCTCACCCGTTTAAGGCCCTGGGCGGGGCCGTCCTCGGCCTCCACCACCAGGCCCATCCGCTGGCCGCCCCGGCCAAAGGGCACCACCACCCGGCACCCGGGCCGCAGCTCCGCTCCCTCCGGGGGCAGGTAGCTGTACAGTTTATCAAAATGGTAGGCGGCACGCTCCACCGCAACCCTGACGATGCCGGACATGCCGCGTCCCTCCTGTTGTCATTGTTGGTTTTGATGATTTTTGCTTCCAGCGGATTCCCTCCGGAGGGCCTTTGCGCCCTGCCGGGCGGGGGCTTGCTTTTAGCCAAAGTTATCTTTTTACTCTATGGGGCGTTGCCCCAGACCCTCTTACGCCTCCGGCGGGGATGCCCCCGGATTTTTTTGCGTCCTGCGGGCGGGGGTCTGTTTTTAGCCAAAGTATGGCTTCTTTACTTTTGGGGGGCGCGGCCCCAAACCCTCCTACGCCTCCGGCGGGGCCCCCTTT
>CALGIL010000416.1 GCA_937914895.1 uncultured Angelakisella sp. | reverse complement strand
CAGAGTTTCGGTGTCAATGCTTTCTATCTCTTTGAAGTCGAAGCTGCCGCCAAGGGCTTCCCATTTTTCCATGGCCTGCCCATAGACGTCCTGGCTCATGGGTGTTTCTTCCGCAGGAGCTTCTTTTGTGCCGTCATCCTGTCTCTTGGATTGGGGCAGTTCATGGCCGGCTCCGCTGTTTGCCTGATTTGTCCCCCGGCCGCCGCAGCCCGCCGCCGAAAAAAGCAAAACCGCAATGGCCGCCAGGAATATCAGCTTTTTCACTGGGCTTTTTCCCCTTTCAGATAGGTAAGCTGCTGTACCGTCCCAGGGACTTTGGCGGCCAGGCTTTTCTCGGCATACTGCAAATCGGCGGAAATTTCATAAATCCCCGTGGTGTCCTCCCCTTCCGGGACCCTGAACCGGTACAGGGGATGCTTCCATACCGGGACCTCCTCCTGTACGATGGTGTCGCCGTCAGGGGGAGGGGACATTTCCGCTTGCAGCCGCCGGAGCAGCATTTCCTTTACCTCGTCCATGGTGTAAAAATCCTTGGCGGCGGCGCCGGGGTCCAGGGTAACAGGCCCCAGATACTGCCGTTCCTCCACCAGCCCCGGGACGTAATCAATTCGGGCAATGCTCCCCAGGTCCTTGGAGACATAGAATTCATAGGCGTGGTCGGTCCAGGCCGCCGCGTCTTTTTCGTTAAGGACGATATAGTAGACGTCCACACCTTCCCCATCCAGATGCTTTGCGTCCGTAAATATATTATACCGGTCCGGGTCAAGGTCCGTCCCGGCACGCAAGCACCGTTCCAGCTCCTGCCGGGCCATGTCCCGGCTGTACTCCCCCCGGTGAATATAGCCGGGATGATCCCGAATGTCGTACAGGATGCCGTCCACCTGGCTCATTAAAAAGAAGGCCTGCAAGTCCTTGGTGACGGCCGCAATGACAGAGTCGCCAGGGGACAGGCCCGGGTCAATTTGATAGATGAGCAGGTCTTCGGCGTCAAACTCGCCGAAGGAGCTGACACAGCCATTGTTGTTTTCGGTATACAGCTCCGTCTTTGCGTCCCGCAGGTCGTCAAAGCCTTTTTCCGCCAGCTCCCGCAGCAGCACATCCTCCGGCTTGATGGCGTCCAGTACGCCGCCCGGCGCCTGCATACCCGCTTCGGCGGGGGAGGACGGCCCATCCGATGCGCCGGGGGCGGCCCCCCCTGCGCACCCCACGCAGAGCACCCATGCAAGAAGTATCCACAAAATTCCCTTTTTCATTATAACCCCTTTCCCCGGCCACC
>CALGIL010000415.1 GCA_937914895.1 uncultured Angelakisella sp. | reverse complement strand
GGATTCCCCGGACATATATTCCAGGGTGCGCATATTGTGCAGGCGGTCCGCCAGCACAATATGCGCACCCTGGAATATATGTCCGGGGAATCCCAGCGCATCAAGGCCCTGGAGGTCATGGAGGTCTACGCGCCCCTGGCCCAGCGCCTGGGCATCAACGGCATCCGGGAGGAGCTGGAGGACATCGCCCTGCGGTACCTGGACCCGGTGGCGTATAACGAGATTGAAGAACAGCTGAATATGCGCAAGGACGACCGGGAGGCCTTCCTTAAACGGGTCATCGGGCGCATCCATGCCCGGCTGGAGGAGGAGCACATCACCGCCGAAATTGAGGGGCGGGTCAAAAGCATTTACGGCATCTACCGCAAGGTGTATATGCAGGGGCGCAATTTTGACGAGATTTACGACATTTACGCCGTGCGCATCATTGTGGATACGGTGCTGGAATGCTACAACATCCTGGGCGTCATCCACGATATGCTCCGCCCCATCCCCAACCGCTTCAAGGATTACATCTCCACCCCCAAGCAGAACATGTACCAGTCTTTGCACACCACCGTGCTGGACAAGGAGGGCATCCCCTTCGAGGTGCAGATTCGCACCTGGGACATGCACTACACCGCCGAATACGGCGTGGCCGCCCACTGGAAGTATAAGATTGGCATGGTGGGCAAGGACAGCCTGGAGGGGCGCCTTGCCTGGATACGGCAGCTGCTGGAGTCCCAGAAGGAGTCCGACGACGTCGAGGACATCATCAAGTCCATCAAAAGTGACATTGCCCCCGAGGAGGTCTTTGTGTTTACCCCCCGGGGGGACGTCATCAGCCTGCCCACGGGCAGCACCGTGGTGGACTTTGCCTACGCCATCCACACCGAGGTAGGCAACAAAATGGTGGGCGCCAAGGTGGACGGCCGCATGGTCTCCCTGGACTTTCAGGTCAAAACCGGCATGATTGTGGAGATCCTTACCTCCCAAAGCAAGGACACCGGCCCCAGCCGGGACTGGCTGAACATTGTGCGCACCAGCGAGGCCCGGAATAAAATCCGCTCCTGGTTTAAAAAGGAGCGGCGGGAGGAAAACATCGCCGAGGGCAAGTCCGCCATCGAGCGGGAGTTCCGCCGCAACCTTATCAGCCTGCCCGAGGAGGACCGGGAGAAGTTTTTGGGGGACGTTGCCGCCCGCCAGCGGTACAACACCCTGGACGACTTTTTTGCCGCCATCGGCTACGGGGGGCTTTCCCTGCAAAAAATCATCCCCCGCATCAAGGACGACTTCCAGCGCATCTACCGCTCCAACCCCAACGAGACACTGAAGATCACCTCCCCCAAGCGGAGCAAAAAGACCTCCAGCGGCGTCGTTGTGGAGGGGCTGGAGGGGTGCCTGGTCAAGTTTGCCCGGTGCTGCAACCCGGTGCCCGGGGACGACATCATCGGCTTTATCACCCGGGGGTTTGGGGTGTCCATCCACAAACGGGACTGCGTCAACGTATTAAGCGCCAACACCGACCCCAGCCAGTCGGACCGCTGGGTCCACTGCAGCTGGGCGTCCACCGTCCGGGAGACCTTTAAGTCCACCATCGAGATCATCGGCAGCGACCGCCAGGGGATTTTGGCGGACGTCAGCATCGCCCTGAGCAATATGCACGTGCCCATTCACACCCTGATTGCCAAGGAGACCAAGGATAACCAGTCCAGCATCCAGGTGACCATCGGCATTACCGACCTGGACCAGCTCAGCGGCGTCATTGCCACCCTTAAAAAGGTCCCAGGGGTGCAGACCATCCGCCGCACCGCACAATAACGCTGAAAGGAGCGCCGCCATGCGTGCAGTGATACAACGGGTCGGCCGCGCGTCGGTGACCATCGACGGCAGGGAGACCGCATCCATCGGCACCGGCTTTTTAATTCTGCTGGGCATCCACACCGGGGACACCCCCGGGGAGGCGGACTTTTTGGCCCAAAAATGCGCCGACCTGCGG
>CALGIL010000414.1 GCA_937914895.1 uncultured Angelakisella sp. | reverse complement strand
CTGCGATACGGGCTGCGACGACGCGGCCGCACTGCTGCTGGCCTTCCGGTGCCCCCAGCTGGACATCCGTGCCGTCACCACCGTGGCGGGCAACGTGGAGCTGGACAAGACCACCCCCAACACCCTGAAGGTCTGCCAGCTTATCGGCGCCGACGTGCCGGTGTCCATGGGGGCGGCGGGGCCCATGTGCGGCCCCCTGCACACCGCCAGCGAGGTCCACGGGGCGGACGGCCTCCACGGCATCGTGCTGCCGGAGCCTAAAAATCAGGTGACCGGCGAGGCCGCCTGGGACACCATCCACCGCGAGGCCGTGGCCCAGAGCGGCGCCCTGGAGCTGATTGCGGTGGGGCCCCTGACCAATCTGGGCATCGCCCTTGCCAAATACCCCGACCTGCCGGGGCTGATCCGGCGCATTGTCATCATGGGCGGTTCGGCGGCCGCCGGCGGCAACACCACCCCCGCCGCGGAGTTTAACATTTTGGTGGACCCCGAAGCCGCCGACATGGTGTTTGCCTCGGGCATTCCGGTGTATATGTGCGGCCTGGACGTCACCCACAAGGCCTATCTGACCGCCGCCGAAATTGAGGAGATTGCCGCCCTGGGCAGCCCCCAGGCAGCCTTTTTCGGGGATGTCACCCGGGGCAGCCTGCGCACCGACGGCAGGGGCCTGCCCGGCGCCCCCATGCACGACCCCTGCGCGGTGCTGTTTGCCGTGGACGACAGCCTGTTTGAGTACCACCACTGCTGGATCCGGGTGGAGACCAAGGGGACCATCACCCGGGGCAAGACGGTGACCGACTACTTCAGCGACGCCGCCAGGGAGCCCAACGCCTACCTGGTGCTGGACATCGACCGGGAGCGCTTTGTCAAAACCGTGCTGGACATCATGGGACGGTATTGATTTTCCCTCCGGAAGGCTGTGCCCTGCCGGGCGGGGCTCTTGAGTTTAAGGGGATTCTTTTTTATTCTGCGGGACGCGGTTCCAAGGTCTTTTACGCCTCCGGCGGGGATTCCTGCCGGGGGCGTTTTGATGCCCTGGCGGGCGGGGTCCCCATGGATATAGTTCTTCTGTTGTCCACCCCGGTCGTGGCGTGGGCCGGCTTTTGCTTGTTACTTTCCAGCAATGGAAAGTAACCAAAGATTGCCGGGGTTCCCCCGGACCCCAAGGGCGTGGGTGGGGCTACTCGCCCCACACCCCCGATGCGGC
>CALGIL010000413.1 GCA_937914895.1 uncultured Angelakisella sp. | reverse complement strand
GGTCTGGAAGCGGATTTCGGCATACCTGTACGACAAAGAGGGCGGGCCCCCGGGGGCCCGCCCTCTTTGTCGTTTACAGGTATGCCGAAATCCGCTTCCAGACCCAGTCCGGCACACAGGTCCTTAAATCGTCGTCCCGGTACAGGCTTCTGGCCGCCGAGCGGATTTCGGGGTAGCCCGCCTCGTTGTCCCGGTGCCTGGGGGGCAGGGTGCCCAGCACCCGGTCCTCCTCCGCCAGCTGGTCCGCCAGCTGACCGTCCAGGGTATAGGCCGCCGCCTCCCGGACAATGCGCTCCACCTGGGGGTCGGCGCCGTCGGCAAGGGCCAGCCACAGGCCCAAAAAGCGGTGCTGGGTGTCCTCGTAATACCGGGCCTCCTCCCGGTACGCCTCGGGCAGCTCCAGGTTCCGGGGGTATTCCAGATAGCGCAGGGGCTCGGCGTTCATCTGGTCCAAAAGCCCCTGCTGGTCCGAGAGGATCACCCCCCGGGATTCCATCTCGGGCAGGGTGGTGTAAAAGGCGGAGCCATAGGACGCAATGTCCAAAATCCCCAGGTTAAAGTAGGAAAAGCCCAGGGAATCGTACAGCCTGCTGCGGCAGAGAAGGCCCACCGCGCCCCCGTAGTACAGCCCCACAATGCTGCCCCCCAGGGCCTCCCGCAGCCCGTCGCTGCCAAGGACGGGGCCGTCCTCCTGGGAAAGGATGGTCAGAAAGCTTTCCCGGTCGGGAAAGAGAAAGGGCGCCACCAAAAACATCATGTCCTCATCCAGGGCGATAAGGTCGTCGTTGGTAAAGACGGCCAGGTCCCAGGAGCCGCTGTCCATGGCCAGCCGGTTCTCCTCCCGGCGGACCTCCAGGGACAGCTGCCCGCCGGACAGCTCGCTGAGCTTTGCCTCCAGCAGGTAGGTCATATTCACAAGGCTGTCCGGGGCATCCTGGGGCAGCACCAGGGTCAGGGTCTGCCGGGGGGGCAGGCTCTGCTGCCGCGCCTGCCGGGGATACTCCCGCAGGTGGAGGGGAACGGTGCCGCAGCCGGAAAGGGCCATACACCCCGCCAGCAGCAGCGCCAAAACACGAACCCGCCGGTTCATGGGGCAGTCCCCCCTTCGCTGTCAAAATTGGCGGGCGCAAAAGCCGCCCCCCTGCTCTCCCCTCGCCTGTCCGCACTTTCGCCCCTATGCAAGCTGATTGCAGAGATAGTTCAGGCGTTCGGCGTGGTAGGAGGTATTGGCCGCCATGGAATTGTTGATAAAGATGACGTCGTCCACCCCGTGCTCCAGCACAAAGTTGTATACCGATTCCTCATAATGGCGGTAGTCGATGACATACACCGTGTCGTAGTTGGCCATGAGCCAGGGGGAAAAGGCGTTGCCGTAGGATTCCTTGAGCACCAGGCAGGTTTTGCCGGTGCCGGCGCCGGAATCTATCTGGAACAGGGGGCTGTCCCCCCAGATGAACACCGAGTAGGCGTTACCCCCGGAGGCAAACTCGGCGTAGGGGGGCACCTCCTGGGCGACCCCCGGCTGGGCCTTGGTGGTCATATAGGCCCTGGCGGCGGGGTCGATGATATAGTAGTCCACCCAGTCGGGATTCTGCTGCAGCCGCGCATCCCGGGTGTAGCTATAGATGGTGCCCACAAAGGGGGAGATGGTCCGCTTTTCCAGCTGGGAGACGGACACGGGCTCCAGCCCCGCATCGCGGCAGTAGCCCACATAGGCGTAGTAGGCCCCAAGGGCCGTCCAGTGGTGGTCGGTACGGAAGTAGATATACTCCTCCTGGTGGGCGCGCAGCCAAAAGTCCGCGTCCACCCCGGTCACCGAGGGGCCCAGGCAGGAATACAGGTAGTCGATGTTTTCCTTTTGGGAGACGGTCATATACTGGTACCGCTGGGGGATGTAATACTCCCCGGAGGTGGGCACCACAATGTTAAACACCCTGGCGCTGTCCCCCAGCCGGTCCGCAAAGGCGGTCAGGTACCCGGCGTACTGCCGGGCCACTCCCCGGTTGCCGCCGAAGAGGTAGCAGCCCCGGTCGCCGCTGATAAAGCAGCCCTCGGTGACATAGCCGTCGGGGACCTCCGGGGGCGCCTCGGGCGGCTGTTCCTCTTCTCCACCCCGGTCCTCCGGGGGCGTGGGGGCGTCCGGCGTCCCGGAGACGGCGGGGCCGCCCGGCTGGGGGGCGCCCTGGCCCCCGCCCTGGTCGGAGGTGCCGTCGTAAATTTTAACGTCGTCGGCGCCCCGGAAGCCCTTCAGGTCCTCCAGGGTGACGCCCAGCTGGATGAAGCTGTCCCGCCACGGAAAGGCATCGGCGTAGTGGGTTTCGTAATCCCGCAGAAAGGAGCCCGCAAACAGCGCCTCCAGGGAAAAATCGGGCATGGGCTCCAGGGGGCGCTTTTCATACTCGGAATAGGTCGCGGGCTTCATAAAAAAGGAGAAAAGACCAAAAATCCCAAGAATTATTACAAAAAGTATACCGCATATAATGCAATACTTTTCGTATTTTCCCTGCTCCTTAAACTGGCGGACTGTCATCATTGTCAAACTCTCCTATATCTTCCCCCGGTGTCCTAAAAACGGTAGTACAAAAACGGATTGTAGGACTGCCCCACCAAAAGGGCGGTGCAGACCAGCAGCAGCAGGCAGTTGAGGGCCAGTTGGGCGGGCACCATCCGCCAGCGGTCCCCGTCGCCCAGCTGCCGGTTGACGGCCTTTGCAAACCATGGCACCACGGGGGCGCAAAAAGCAAGGGCCGCCGCCAGCCACAGGGCGTTGTTCTGAATAACCGCCCACAGGCCGGGGTCGTACCAGCTGCCGGCAAACAGAGCGGCAAAAAACGCGCCCAGCCTGGCCATATCGGTAAAGTAAAACAGAGACCATCCCCCCATCACCGCCAGGGTGGACCAAAGCCAGCCCACCCACCCGGGGGCCTTTTGCAGCCACTTTAACAGGAAGCGCTTTTCCACAATGAGCAGAAGGCCGTAGTAGCCGCCCCACAGCACAAAGTTCCAGCTGGCCCCGTGCCACAGGCCGGTAAGGAGCCAGACGATAAGAATGTTGCGGGTTTGGTGCCGGTACTTGCCCCCCAGGGGGATGTACAGGTAATCCCGAAAAAAGCTGGACAGCGAAATATGCCACCGCCGCCAGAACTCGGTGACCGACCTGGAGATATAGGGGTACTCAAAGTTTTCCATGTAATGAAAGCCAAACAGACGGCCCATGCCGATGGCCATGTCCGAATAGGCGGAAAAGTCATAGTAGATTTGCAGGGCGAACATCAAAAGGCCAAACAGCGCCCCCGCCGAGGAGACGCCGGAAAAATCCTTGTCCAGATAGCGGGACGCAAGGGAGCCCGCGGCGTTGGCCACCACCACCTTTTTGGTCAGCCCGATGCAGAACCGGCACAGGCCCCCCCACGCCTCGGGGATGTTGACGGGGCGGTGGTCGATCTCCTCCGCAATCCATTCGTACCGGACAATGGGCCCCGCCACCAGCTGGTGGTACATGGTGACATACATAAGAAACTTGTAAAAAGCCTTTTGGCTGGGGACGGTGCCCCGCATGACATCCACCATGTAGGAGATGATTTGGAAGGTGTAAAAGGAGATGCCGATGGGCAGGACGATGCCGGGGTCCCCCAGCGTGGTGCCAAAGAGGAAGTTGAGATTGGAGATGAAAAAGCCCGTATACTTAAAAATGCCCAAAAGCCCCAGGTCCACCGCGATGGCCGCCGTCAGGGCGGCCTTTGCCTGGCCGGGCTTTCCTTCCGCCTTTTTGCGGTCGATGACCTGGGCCAGCGCCCAGTTGAGCATGGCGGTAAGCACCAGCAGACCCACCCAGACCGGCTCGCCCCAGGCATAAAAAAACAGGGAGAAGGCAAGCATGATGACATTGCGCGCTTTGTTGCTTTCGGTCAGGAAGTAGAGGATGATATTCAAGGGGAAAAAGACGTACAAAAAGAACAGGTTTGAAAATACCACAGTTTCACCGTCCTGAAAAAACATTGGGGGAAACTTCCATGTCAACTCTTGTAATTATAGCAATTATCCTGTAAAATCACAAGTGTTATTTCCCCGCCGGCGCCGTCCCCAGGCGCCCTGGAAAGGAGCCCGCAGGTCCCCATGGAGCAGTCCCGGAAGAAGGGGATGGCGCTGATGGCCGTCTCCGCCCTGTTGTGGAGCATCAGCGGCGTGCTGATTAAACGCATCCCCTGGAATCCCGTCGTCATCGCGGGCTGGCGCTCGCTGTTTGCGTCCCTGGTCTTTGTCTGCTACTTCCGCCGCAAGCGGTACCGGCTTGTCCTTACCCGCCAGACCCTGCTGTGCGCCCTGACCCTGGCGGGGAGCATGCTTTTATACATTGCGGCGTGCAAGCTGACCACCTCGGCCAACGCCATTATTCTGCAGTCCACCTCCCCCGTGTTCATCATGCTGCTGGACACGGTCTTTTTAAAGCACCGCTATCGCCGGGCGGAATACGCCATGGTGGCCGTGGTGCTGGGGGGCATTGGGCTGTTCTTTTTGGACCAGCTGACCCCCGGCCTTGCGGGCAATTTACTGGCACTGTGCAGCGGCTTTACCCTGGGGGGGATGTTTCTGCTGTCCGGCCGCCTGCCCGACGACCAAAGCGCCCAGAGCGCCCTGCTGCTGGGCCACGCCCTTACCGCCCTGGCGGGCATCCCGGTCAGCCTGTGGGTCCCCACCCCCTTCAGCGGGCAAGCGGCGGCGGCCATCGTCGTTTTGGGCGTCGTCCAGCTGGGCATCCCCTATGTGCTGTACGGCATAGCGGTGCGCCTTTGCACCCCGCTCACCTGCTCCCTTATCGGGATGCTGGAGCCTTTGTTCAATCCCCTGTGGGTGCTGCTGTTTGTGGGGGAGCGCCCCGGCGTCTGGGCCCTTGTAGGGGGCGTTATTGTTTTGGGCGCCGTCTGCGCCTGGATGCTGTCCAACGCCGCAGCCGCCACAAGGCAGCAGGAGGCCCCGGCGCAGCCGGAGGACATTACAGACAGTATGAGCCACAGCCGCCAAAATATGTAAAGCATGGCAAAAATGCCCTGGCCGGGGGCGTTTTGTGCCCAGGCAGGCGGGGCTGGTGTTTACCCTTATGTTGGCCCAAGGGGGACAAGCCCTTTTTGCCCTGCGGGCAGGGTGCTATGGATATAGTCTTCCTGTTGTCCGTCCTGGCTGTGCCAG
>CALGIL010000412.1 GCA_937914895.1 uncultured Angelakisella sp. | reverse complement strand
GGTGCGAAAATACGAGTTGCCATTAGAAGTACTCCTTCGTCCCAAAGCCACATTCCACGCTACATAACGGTTGATTGGCTATGTATTAGGTTTTAACCTTTAACCCAACTATATCTTTCCTCAACAATATAGCAAGCAATCCACACAAACTGCCAATCTCCTGGCGGTTTGTGATACACAATAAATATCCCAAGGCTTTGCCGGCGGATGTTTATTCTGCGATAAAAACGGTTTTACCCCATCCGCCGCCGGTCACCCCGCCAGCAGCAGGCCGCGCTCCGCCGGGTTGACAATGTACCACAGCAGTACCTTGCCTTCGTCGGTGACGCCGATGACCCGGGCCTGGGCGTAGCGGGTGTCCAGGTTAAAGTCCAGCTTTTCGGCCACCGGCTGGGCCTGGGTCAAGTCGGCGCGGTACAGGGCAAAGTCGGTTTCTTCCCGCGCGGCGGTGTAACGGTAAAAGGCCCCGGCGGCATATCTGCGCCCGGTGTGCTGGATGGGCTCGAAATCAATGTAGTCCCGGGTGGGGTCCTCCAACGGCGGCAAGGGGATAGGGCAGCTGACGGTGGTATTGCCGGCAAACAAAAACGTGTTCATGACCACCTGATTGTCGCTGTATGCCGGATTGCCCAGGTCAATGCTAGTCTGGCCCACACCGTACTGGGTGCCGCCAAACCCGCCGTAGCCAGCGATGGGCATGGGGTAGCCGGTGCCGGTGCTCAGGTCCAGGGAGTTTGCCTGACTGATGCCCTCGTAGCCGTAGATGATGTAGATGAGGCGGCTCTCCCCCTCCATCAGCCGCATCCCGCTGGGTACAAGAATGGCCCCCTCCATCAGCTTGCCATGACCGTACTCGGGCGCTACCAGCAGGGTCTCGGCACCGGTGGCGGCATCGTAGCGGAACAGGCCGTCCTGACAGCTGTAATACCAGGTGCTCAAATCCCCGGTGACCTCGTAGCCTCCAAAAAAGACGCTGGTGCGGTTGGTCTCCGGGTCATACACATATCCCATCCTGTCCTTGAGAGCCTGGGGGACCGGGGTGGTTTTGACCACCTGGAAGTTTTCGTCCAGGTAGTAGACATTAGCGGCGTCCTTCAGCAGAAAACCCCCCGAAATATGCCGGATGGATGGGTTTACATTCTGCTGTTCGTCCACGGTTGCCGACAGCCTTGCCGCCGTTATTTCCGTCCCGTCGGCCTTACTGATGCGGTGGAGATAGACAAAGTATTGACCCTCCTCCTCCCCGGGAGCGTTGCCGTCAAAAAGATACAGGCTGTCGTCATCCTCCCAAATCAGGGTTTCACCCCCCGTGGCGTAGCCGTCCCAGGCAAAGGCCAGCTCCCGGTACTTGCCGGTCAGGCCCGCCAGGTGGTTGTTGACATAGGTCGTCTGGCAGCGCTGGACGTAATAGCCCTCCCCCTCCCCGCGGGGCCGGAGAAGATAAAGATTTCGGGAATCGACAAGGTCAGTCCCATGGACATTGTCGGAAAGCGCGACCACCAGGCTGTCGTCTTCCAGGCGCAGAACCCGCTCGATATAAGCACCCCAGGGATTCTCCGCCATGGGCCTCGGCCCCTCGTACCTGTTGTCCGCGCCCTCCTCCAACAGCAGGCCCCCGGCGCCGGCCATATCCATGTAGGGGCCATAGCCGTTGCCGACCTCAAAGTCCACCCCCTCCAGGGACATCTCCAGGTTAAAAATCTCCTTGATTTGGGCATCGACCTGGGCGTAGGGCAGAACATAGTAACTGCGCTCTCCAAAGTTTTCGTCCACGGTGGCCATGGTCATTTGCAGGGCATAGAGGTCGTGGCTGCCCAGATACCGGTCAGCAGCAAAGCTTATAAGGGTCCAGGTGTCCAGCTCCCGGGGGTCGTCAAAGTCATCCTGAAGACCCAGAATGGCGTAATACATCAAATCGTCCCACAGCCCCTGGATGATGGCCGGGTCGGTAATTTCCTCGCCGGCGGCCTCCCGCAAATCGTCAGGGGCCGCCGGTTTTTGCCCGCCGCCGGCAAAACAGGCGGTCAGCAGCAGCATCAGCGCCGCCCCCGCCGCCATCACCCGAAGGCCGGGTCTGCCGGTCCCCCAAACCCGCCCTGCGGAATGAAACGCTTTGGTAAAAATTGATTTCATCATGACCCCTCCCTGCTGACAAGAAAGCCTTTGCCGGTCAGCTTTTTGGTGACAGTACGGACGGCGGCCCCCCATGGGGACCTGTTTGATTCAAGGGTAGCATGCCGGCCCCTTCCCTGTCAATCCTTCGCCGGGGATAGGGCTCCGGGGCAAAAAAGCAGCGGACCCTGGCGGGGTCCGCAACTGCTGCTAAGCTATTTTCAGAGGAGGCCGAAATGGCGGAAAGCCCAGTAGGCGCCGTCCTCGCCGACGGTGGAGGTGACATAATCCGCGTGGCTTTTCAGCTGCTCCATGGCGTTGCCCATGGCGATGGCAGTTTCCACGGTGTCCAGCATGCCAATGTCGTTTTCGCTGTCCCCAATGCCAAAGCTGTCCGCCAGGTCCCGGCCCAGGTAATCCAGAATCCGCCGGATGCCCGTGCCCTTGTCAAAGCCGGTCAGGGTTATTTCGCTTGCCGTGGCGGCGGAATCCAAAAAGGTCAGCTGGCCCGCGTACTGCGCCCGGTGGGCCTGAAAGCGGGGCATAAAGGTGTGGTGCAGCACCATTTTGGAGATTTGAAAGCCGGGCTGGGTCTCTTGCAGCTCCTTTGCCGAACGGACAATGGGGGTGTGCCGCCAGTGGGACTGGCCGCTGGGGGAAAACTGGATCACCTGGGTATTGCTTTCAAAAATGCAGTTGACGGACTCCTCCTCACAGATGCCCAGCACCGCCCGGGTCAGGTCCCGGGGCCAAACCGCCTGGCACAGCCTGCGGCCCCCGGCCTCCACATAGGCCCCCGCCAGGGTGACCAGGCCGTCGTATCCAATCCGCCGGTATTCCTCCCCCACCTCGCACAGGGCGCGGCCGGTGCAGAAATAGATCAGGTGGCCGTTTCTGCGCATGGTCCGCAGGGCGGCGGCCATGCGGGGGCTGGGGGGCTGGCCATTCTCCGAAATGGTGCCGTCCAGGTCCATAAATACGGCCGCGCGGCGGCTGGTGATGGTTCTTTGCATGAAAAGGGTCCTCCCTGTTTCTATTTAGATTAACTGATAGTGCCTAAGCGCCCAATAGACGCCGTCGCCCCCCACCGGGGCGGTGACATGGTGGGCCCGGGCCTTGACGGGGTCCTGGGCGTTGCCCATGGCAATGGCCGTCTGTACGGTGTCCAGCATCCCGATGTCGTTTTCACTGTCGCCGATGCCGTAGGTGCCGGCGGTGTCCCGGCCCAGGTAGTCCAGCACCCGCCGGATGGCGCGCTCCTTGGTGACCCCCTTCAGCGAGACCTCGTAAAAACCCACGTTGGTGTCCTGAAAGGTCAGCTCCGACGCAAAGGACGGCTGGTAGGGCAGGATTTTGGGGGCGTAGGGGGAGCGCATGACCAGCTTGGAAAAGCGGTAATCCGGGTACAGCCGCCCCAGCTCCTCCACCGATTGCACCACGGACGTGCCCAGCCCGGGGTCCGGGTGGACGCCGTCGGGCGCAAAGGACAGGTTTGTCTCGTTGTTTTCCATCAGGCAGGAAATGCCGGCCTCCTGGCAGACGTTCAGCAGGCGCAGGGCCAGCTCCCGGGGAAAGGCGGCCTCGTAAAGCACCGTCTGCCCCACCGCCGCGTACCCGCCCGCCAGGGTGATGGCCCCGTCCAGGCCCACGTCCCACAGCTCCCGGGGGACGCGGCACAGGGGGCGGCCGGTGCAGACCATGGCCAGATGCCCGTTTTGCCGCAGCTGCCCAAGGCCGTCCAGCACCAGGGGGGAAATCCATCCGCTTTTGTCCACCAGCGTCCCGTCCAGGTCCAAAAAGACCACGGCGCGCTCCTTGGCTGCAATCACCTATCCATCCTCCCCCTGCCCTCATCCGTCCAAATCACCCGGGCGGACCGCCGGGGGCTTCTACCCCCGCCG
This sequence comes from uncultured Angelakisella sp., assembly GCA_937914895.1. Taxonomy (GTDB): domain Bacteria; phylum Bacillota; class Clostridia; order Oscillospirales; family Ruminococcaceae; genus Angelakisella. Next base: position 309 of record CALGIL010000412.1, on the reverse strand, counting down.
CCGGCCGCCAACGGGCGTCCGGTGCGCGGTCCGCTTTGTACCTGCCTATCCATCCTTATTATAGCGCATGATGCGACACCGGGCAACAGACGTCCTACCCGTATTGTACAGAAGGAACCGGCGCTTTTTGTACACTTTTTCTAAAATCCCGGCCAGGGACACTAGGGTTGGTTTGTCCACGCCGCCGCGCACGAAAAAGGAGCCCCGGCATGGGGCTCCTGGAACAGTTTCCGCCGTGGGCAGGCAAAGCACAATGGGGGTTCCCCGCACGCGGGGAGATCGGCAGAGCACACGTCTGAACTCCAGTCA
>CALGIL010000411.1 GCA_937914895.1 uncultured Angelakisella sp. | reverse complement strand
CGGCAATCTTTGGTACCTTTCCATTGCTGGAAAGTAACAAGCAAAAGGCGGCCCACGCCACGGCCAGGGCGGATAACAGGAAGGTTATCTCATGCACCCGCCGGAGGCGTAGAGGGCTGTGGGGCCTCGCCCCATATAGTAAAAAGATAGCTTTGGCTAAAAACAGGCCCGTCCGCAGGGCATCCCCCTCCCGGAGGGAATCCTTGTTTACAGGCGAAATGATATAATCCCAAAGGATTCATAAATTTGTTACAAATTTTTGGATGCATCTTCCGCAAAATACGGTATGATAGGTTGGAAAAAGAAAAAGGGGGTCCTAAGGAAATGGCGGAACAAAAACGAGTATTTTTAATTGTGTTGGACAGTGTGGGCTGCGGCGAGATGCCCGACTCGGCGGAGTATGGCGACGCGGGCAGCAATACCATTGCGGCCTGCGCCAAATCGTCTAAGTTCCATGTGCCCAACCTGGCAAAGCTGGGCCTTTTCAACATCGACCAAATCGGGTGCGGCACCCCGGAGGCGTCCCCCTCGGGCAGCTATGGCCGCATGGCCGAGGCCTCCAAGGGCAAGGATACCACCATCGGCCACTGGGAGATTTCCGGGGTTATCTCCCCCAAGCCCCTGCCCACCTACCCCGACGGCTTTCCGCCGGAGATTATGGACGCCTTTACAAAGCAGACCGGCCGCGGTGCCCTGTGCAACAAGCCCTACTCCGGCACCGAGGTTTTGATGGATTACGGCCGGGAGCACCTGGAGACCGGCAAGCTTATCGTCTACACCTCGGCGGACAGCGTCTTTCAGATTGCGGCCCACGAATCCCTGGTGCCGGTGGAGGAGCTGTACCGGTACTGCGAGATTGCCCGGGCGCTTTTGACCGGGGACCACGGCGTGGGGCGGGTTATCGCCCGGCCCTTTACAGGGGAGTACCCCAACTTTGTCCGGACCCCCAACCGCCACGATTTTTCGCTGACACCCCCGGGCACCACCCTGCTGGACTGCCTGATCAAGGCGGGGCTGGACAGCATCGGCGTGGGCAAGATCAACGATATTTTTGCCGGGCGGGGCATCAGCGAGTATGTCCGCACCAAGAATAACGCCGACGGCATGGAAAAGACCATGGCGTACGCCAAAAAGGACTTTCACGGCCTCTGCTTTGTCAACCTGGTGGATTTTGATATGGTGTTTGGCCACCGCAACAACGTGGACGGCTACGCAAACGCTCTGTCGGAGTTTGACGTCCAGCTGGGGCAGCTGCTGCCCATGCTGCGGGACGAGGACCTGCTCCTCATCACCGCTGACCACGGCTGCGACCCATCCACCCCCAGCACCGACCATTCCCGGGAGCATGTCCCGGTGCTTGTGTACGGCAGGCATATTCAGGGGGGCGTCAACCTGGGGACGGGGGACACCTACGCCCACATGGCCGCCACCGTGGCCGACTATCTGGGGGTGCCCCAGGACTTTGCCGGCAAAAGCTTTTTGGCCGACATTCTGGAATAATCATCGGGGGCAGACGCCCCCTGGAGGGAGAGCCCCATGGATATGGACCAACCGGCAAATTCCACCTTCAAGCGGATCCTCAAGGAGTGGATCATCCCCTTCGGCCTTGAGATCCTGGTCATCCTGCTCATTATCAAATTTCTCTTTTTCTTCGTTATTGTCCCCACCGGGTCCATGATGCCCACCATTGACGAGCACAGTGTCCTGTTTGCCACCCGGGTCCACGATACGGGCAAGCTGCAGCGGGGGAATATTGTGGTCTTCGACTCGGAGGAGCTGGGCAAGACCATGGTCAAGCGCCTGGTGGGCCTGCCCGGGGAGCATGTGGTCATTGACGAGGAGGGGGTAGTCCTTATCGATGACCAGCCCCTGGAGGAGGACTATGTGGTGTACCCCTCCCACTTGACCGGGGAGTTTTGGGTGCCCGAGGACTGCTTCCTCTTTTTGGGGGACAACCGCGCCAACTCCAAGGACGCCCGCATGTGGGAGGACCCGTATATTCCCGGCGAAAAAATCACCGGCAAGGCGATATTTACCCTCTGGCCCTTTGCCAACTTCGGCACCCTGAAGTAGGGTGCCGGGGGCGGGGCGCACAACACGCCGGAAAGGGGGAATGGCCTTGGGCGGCACCGCCACCTATACCGTCATCCTCATTGTCACCACCCTGTTTTCCAAGCTGCTGGGGTTTGCCAGGGAGCTTTCCATGGCCTACACCTACGGCGCGGGGGTCATCAGTGACGCCCACAAGGTGGCCTTTAATATCCCCACCATCATTTTTTCGGGCATCTGCTCGGCTTTGCTGACCGGGTACATCACCCTGTATACCGAGCTGAAGCAGAAGGACCCCCGGCGGATGCAGAGCTTCAGCGACAGCGTGGTCACCCTGGTGTTCCTGCTTTCGGCGGTCATTCTGGCGGTGTTCTGGCTGTTTAAAAACCAGATCGTCCGCCTGTTTGCCATCAGCTTTACCCCGGAGACCCACGCCCTGACGGTGGAGTTTGCCCAGGTGATGATGCTTTCGGTGCTGTTCATCGGGGTCTACTTTATCTTCCAGGGCTTTTTGCAGCTAAACCACCGGTTTTTGGCCGTGGGCCTGGTCAGCGTTCCGCTGAACCTGGCCATGGTGGTCTCCATTCTGCTGTCCTCCCCCCAGCACTACATGGTCATGGCCTGGGGGGTGGTGGCCGGGTATGCCGCGGCCTTTGTCATGCTGCTGGCGGCGGCCCGGCGCAGCGGCTTTACCTACCGCCCCCGGCTGGACCTCAGGGACCCCTATATCGGACGGCTCATCCGGATGGTGGTCCCCATCTTTTTGGGCAAGACGGTGGTGCAGCTAAGCACCATGGCGGACCAGACCATCGCCTCGGCGCTGCCGCCGGGGAGCATCTCGGTGCTCAGCTACGGCAACCGCATCACCGGCATGGTGACGTCGGTGTTTGTCATCTCCCTGACCACCGCCCTGTTTCCGGAGCTGACCCGGCTGTCCGCCAGGCACAGCGTGGACAAGCTCAAGCGGACCTTCCGCCAAAGCGTCGGCCTCATGAGCCTCCTCATCATCCCCATTTCGGCTGGGCTGATGATTTTTTCCCGGGAGATTGCCGCCCTGGTGTATGGCCACGGGGCCGCCACCCCGGAGGACACCATCCGCATCGGAGAGGTCATTTTTTACTACTCCATGGGCCTTACCTTCTTTTCCATCAAGGAGGTGATGATCAACGTCTTTTACGCCCTCCAGGATACAAAGACCCCTACCCTTAACACCCTGGCCGCTCTGGTGCTCAACATCATCCTAAACCTGGCGCTGGTGGGGCCTATGGCCCACAGGGGCCTGGCCCTTGCCACCTCCATTTCCGGCTTTGTAACCATGTTCCCCATGATGGTCAGTCTGCGAAAAAAAATAGGCCCCCTGGGGCTGCGGTCGCTGCTCATCAGTATTCTGAAGATGGGGACGGCCACCGCGGGCATGGCCCTGGCGGTAACGCCGGCCTACGACTTTCTTCTGCTCAAAACCGGGTCCATGGCGCTGTCCCTGGGGGTGGCAATTTTGGCGGGGGCGCTGGTGTACGGCGTGCTGAACATTCTGCTGCGCACCCGGGAAATGGGCATTTTTGTAGTGGGCCTTGTGGAGCGCCTGACCCCAAAGAAGAACAAGGGATAGCCCGAAAAACAAAAAATTCGCCGCCGGCCTGTACAAAGCTTACCTGTACCGCCGGCAGCGAATGACAGCCAATGGGCTGCAATTAAGTTTGGTACAAAACCGCAAAGTCCGCGGTTTTCCATCTGCCCTCTGTCTTCTGCCCTCTTCCCTTTAAAAGCCCAGCTCCTCGGGCAGCAAAAACACCTTGATGCGCCCCGGCTTTTGCTGGAAGCCCTGGACCACGGTGTCGCAGCAGATGCGCCCGTCCACCCGGCAGTCCATGCAGGTGCCCGTTTTGACACAGGGGGTGTCGCGCCCCAGGCGGATGCAGTTGGCCGGGGCGGCGGTGTTTTTGACCCGGTGGGCGGCGGCGTCCAGGTCCCGGACGATTTTGTTGCCCCCGGCAATGATGACCACGTTGGCCGGCCCGTACAGCAGGGCGGCCGCCCGGTTGCCCCCTGCGTCCACATTGTACAGCTCTCCCGCCTCGGTAATGGCGTTGGCGCTGGCAAAGTACCAGTCGCAGAGGAAGGCCTCCCGAAAGACGTCCACGGCCTCCCCGGTGGCCTCGTCCACCCGGCCCCGGTCGTAAAAGTCATAGCCGCTGCCCTTCAGCAGGTCATAGACCCCCGTCTCGATGAGGGTGGCGCTGCCGCCGCTGGCCACCCTGGTGCCCTGGGGCACC
>CALGIL010000410.1 GCA_937914895.1 uncultured Angelakisella sp. | reverse complement strand
ACGTTCAGGGAGTGCATCACAAGGCCGCTGGGGCAGGCCCCGTGGTACCGGGTGCTGGCGGGGGCGGTAAAAAAGTCGGTGCCCTCCATCCAGGCCAGCAGCTCGTCGGCCCCGGCCCGGGTGATGTGCTGGCGGTAGATGTCGATAAACTTCTGCTTGTAATCCATGATGGCTCCTTTTTGGGTGGGGATCTGGCCGAAGAAACGCCGGCGCAGTCGGTGATAAACTTAGATGAAATGAAGGTTGGCGAAGGGGGGCGGAGGTGCTATAATAATACTCAATGCCCCGCCGTTAAAACACCCGGTAAAACAGGGACAGCGCCCCGTAGATGATGGGCTGGTGGACAAGGTAGATGGGCAGGGTGTGGCTGCCCGCCCAGGCCAGGGCGGGAAAGTGGCTTTGGTAAAACCATCGGGGAAAGCGCCCGGCCTTCATGTACCGGCCCAAAAAGCTCCCGGCCAAAAAGAGGAAGATCCAGGGGAGGATGGGGTAGTAGTCCCCCGAGGACACCCCCTGGCACCGAAAGCCCAGGGGGAAGAGCAGGACCTTGTCGTAAAAAAAGTCCGGCACTGCCAGCCGCCAGCCAAACAGTCCCACGGTGCCATAGTAGATGTCCCGGGTAAAGGCATACAGAAGGACGCTGCCCAAAACCCCCGGCAAAGCGGGCACCCGGGCAATGGCCTTTTCCGCCAGGGCGTACAGCATCATGGCGGCCCCAAAAAAGTGGAGGATGCCAAAAATAATGGTCTGGCTGGGCATAAACAGGGCCGTCACCACCGTCAGGACCATGGCCCACCCAAAGGTCTTCAGCCCCCGGCGCAGGTTGCTGCGGGTGTAGTGGCAGGAAGCGCCCGAAATGACGATGAGCGCGCCGGTCATGCAGTCCCGCAGCCGGTTCATCCAGGGGTCGAACACCCAGTCCACCGGGGCGGGAAAGAGGACCGCCAGGTCAAACAGCAGATGATAGACCACCACGTAAATAATCAGGATGCCGCGCAGCTCGTCCATGCCGTGGACGCGCCCCCGCCCTGGGGCAGAACCCATCCTCCCCACCTCCAAGCACCGGAATACCATTTAGTATAACAGTCTTTTGACGGATGCACAATCCCCGGCCCGGGGCTTTTCCGGGGATGACTGAAAGGAGACCCGAACTCCCATGGAACAGGATTACAGATGCTGGGCAGAAATCAGTCTTGACAATCTGGAGCACAACCTTCACACCCTCCGCGGAAGGCTCCGCGGGGACTGCCGCATGATGGCGGTGGTTAAGGCCAACGCCTACGGCCACGGGGACCGGGAGCTTGCCCCCTACCTGCAGCGGGCCGGGGTGGACTGGCTGGGGGTGGCCACCGCTCAGGAGGCGGCCCACCTGCGGGACGCCGGGGTGGATATGCCCATTTTGGTGCTGGGGTATACGCCCCCCGCCATGGCCCCCCGGCTGGTGCGGCTGGGGATCACCCAGACGGTTTTTTCCGCCGATTATGGCCGCCAGCTGGCGGACCGCGTCCCCGCCGGGCAGGCGCTGGACGTCCACTTAAAGGTGGATACCGGCATGAACCGCCTGGGTATCCACCCCGAGGCGGAGGGCGGACTTGCCCAGGCGCTGTCGGTATACCAAAACCCCCGGCTGCGCTGCACCGGGATCTTCACCCACTTCGCCGTGGCCGACGAGGTGGAGGAGGACGCCCGGGCACACACCCGGGGGCAGTTTGAGCGGTTTATGGATTTTTGCGCCCTGCTGCAGGGCCGGGGGCTGGCGCTTGGGCTGCGGCACTGCTGCAACTCCGCCGCCCTGCTGCTGTACCCCGAAATGCACCTGGATATGGTGCGCTGCGGCATTGCCCTGTACGGCCTGGCGCCCTCGCCCGCCCTGGCGGGGCAGGCGCCCCTTCGGCCCGTCATGTCCCTGCACTCCCGCATTGTGCAGCTTAAGGAGATCCCCGCGGGGCAGGGCGTCAGCTATGGCAGGACTTTTGTGGCCCCGTCGCCCCGCCGCATTGCCACGGTGCCCATCGGATATGCCGACGGCTATCAGCGGCAGCTGGGGGGGCTGGCCAAGGCCCTGGTGCGGGGCGGTGCCGCCCCGGTGGTGGGCCGGGTCTGTATGGATTACCTGATGCTGGACGTCACCGCCCTGCCCCAGGTGCGGGAGGGGGACCGGGTGACCTTGGTGGGTGCCGACGGACCCTTGGCCGTCACCTTTGACCAGCTGGCCGCCCTTACCGGCACCGTCAGCTACGAGCGGGTCTGCGCGGTGTCCCCCCGGGTGCCCCGGGTCTATCTGCGGGAGACGTGCCCCCCGTCCTCGTCCTCGTCCGAGGGCCACCCGGAGCCGTCGTAAAAAATAAAGTCGTCCAGGTCGCCGGCCACGTCAAACCAGTCGTCCTCCCCAGGGCGGCAGGGGGATGCCTGGGGGTAGGCCATGCCTCCCGGTCTGTGTTCATAACGCTCGTACTGTTCCACTGGGCACCATCCTTTCCGGACCTTGCGGGAAAACGCCAAGGCCGTTGTTTGCTGTGGTCCGCCCCGCCGCGGCTTTAGGGCGAACTATCTGTTATTCTATGCCCGGCGCCCTAAAATGATACCGGAAAAAGCTGGAAAAAAGCCGGGCATCCGTAGACCGCCCGGCTCCTTTGGCATCACCCTGTCCCCTTGAAAAGGCCCGGGGGATCGGGTATGATAGGAATGAAATAGTTTTTCATATTTTAGGCAGAATGTTTGGAATTTTATTTTGGCTGCGGCCGCAAAGAAGAAAGGATCATAGGCATGATAGGAGTTTTATTGGTCAGTCACGGAAAAATGGCGGAGGGGGTGCTGGACGCCGCCGGGATGTTTGTCCCCGATATGCCCCAGGCCGAGGCGGTGTCCCTGTCCCCCAGCGACAGCCCCGAGGAGTTTGCGGCACGGCTCAGGGAGGCCCTGGGCCGGGTGGACACCGGCGACGGCGCCGTCATTTTGGCGGACCTGAAGGGCGGCACCCCCTGCAACCAGGCGGCGCTGCTGACGGGGGAGCGGGTGCGCCTGCTGGCCGGGATGAACCTGGCCCTGGTGATGGAGGTGCTGCTGGGCCGCGAGGGCGCCGCCGGCGCCAAAGAACTGGCCGAAAGCGCTATGGAGATGGGCAAAGACGCCATGGCGGACATCAGCGCCCTGCTGGGTAAATAAGGCCCTTGCGGCGAAAGGCGGCACAACATGAGTCTGCTGGTGGAACTGCGGGACCTGGAGTCTCTGCCCGGCGCCGAGCGCCAGGCCCGGGATTTTATACTGCGCAACGCCCAGGATGTGGTGGATATGGACATCCGCACCGCCGCCAAGCGTTCCTACACCTCGCCGGCCACCCTGGTGCGGCTGTGCAAGCGGGTGGGCGCGGGGGGCTTTGGGGAGCTGAAGCTGCGCCTCTCCTCCGAGGTACAGCTGTTTTCCCGCCTGAATCTGGCGGCCATGGACGCCACCCAAATCGACCCCGCCGACAGCCCCGACGCCATTGTGGGCAAGCTGGTAACCATGACCCTGCTGGCCATTGAGGAGACCAGCACCCTGCTGAGCGTGGAGAGCCTGCGCCGGGCGGCGGAGCTTATTGTCGGCGCCCGGCGGGTGGATTTTTACGGCGTGGGGGCCTCCAGCCTGGTGGCCATGGACGCGGTGTATAAATTTATGCGGGTGGGGCGCAATGTCAGCCATTACCAGCTGCAGGACCGCCAGTATGTCCAGGCCGTCAACTCCAGGCCCGACCATGGGGCGGTGGTGGTCTCCTACGGGGGTGAAACAGGCTTTATCCTCCGGCTGGTGGATGTGCTGAAGGAAAACGGGACCCCGGTCATTGCCATCACCGGCGGCCGCCAGAGCACCCTGAGCCGCAAGGCGGACATCAACCTGTTTGTCAGCCCCCGGGAAACCGATTACCGAAGCGCCGCCATGAGCTCCCGGATCGCCCAGATGCTGGTGGTGGACATTCTGTACGCCGTCTGCAATTCCATCGATTACGAGGATACCGCCGACGCCATCCGGCGCACCCGGATTTCCAAAGACACCTTTCCTGATTGAAACAATCGGCGAAACAATGTTTCAAACATTGGGGGATATGTTGACCATGGCTGAAAAACATGATATGAATGGGTAAACGGAAAAAGTGGCAAAATATGAAGAGGACCGGAACAGAAACTAGGCAGTTTTTCGGTCCGCTGCATTTTTAGGACGGTCAGGAGGAAGCCAATGAATTGGAATTTGGACGAAGCGGTGCGGCTGCTGGAGGACTATACACAGCGGGAGCTTATCCCCGGCGCGGCCCTGGCCGTGGTCACCCCCGGGGAGGCCCAGGTCCGCCATGTGGGCAACCGGTCCCTGCGGCCGGAAAAGAAGCCCCTGGAGGAGGACGCCATCTATGACCTGGCCAGCCTGACCAAGGTGGTATCCACCACCACCCTGGCCCTGCAGTGCCTGGAGGAGGGCCGCTTTACCCTGCAGTCCCCCGTCCGGTCCCTGATGCCGGAGTTCCCCCACGAGGGCGTTACCATCGAGCACCTGATGACCCATTCCTCGGGCGTCTGCGGCGACGACAAAGCCTACAAGCCCCTCCACGGCAAGGAGGCCATCAAGGACTTCTTCTTCCAAAAGCCCCTGGACTTTGCCCCCGGCACCCAGGTGGTGTACTCCGACTTCGGCTATATCCTGCTGGGCTTTGTTGTGGAGCAGTACCTGGGCGGCCTGGACGAGGCCAGCCGGGAGCGGATTTTCCGGCCCCTGGAGATGCCGGATTCCGGCTATCTGCCGGCGGACCACGGCCTTGCCGGCCGGTGCGTCCCCACCGAGGAGGACGACCGGGGCGTGGTGCAGGGGGTGGTCCACGACGGCAAGGCCTACCGCCTGGACGGCCTGAGCGGCAACGCGGGCGTCTTTTCCACCGCCCGGGACCTGAGCCATTTTGTGCAAATGCTGCTGGGCGGCGGGCAGTATCAGGGCCGGCGGATTCTTCACGGCTCCACGGTCAACCTGCTGAAGAAGTGCTATACCCCCCAGCTGAACCTGCGCAGGACGCTGGGCTGGCTGACGGACGAAAAGACCAACGCCTTCGGGGACTATTACAGCGACAGCTGCCTGTTCCACACGGGCTTTACCGGCACCTCCATCTATGTGGACTTTGCGCGGCAGTGCGGCATTGTGCTGCTGACCAACCGCATCCACCCCACCCGGGACAACCCCCACATCAAAATGGTGCGGGATACGGTTCACAACGCCCTGCTGCGGGCCTTTGACGAAGAAAACTGAAATTTGAAAGGACGGTACGGACTATGCCAGTAGTGATGTCCAGAGTAGACGAAAGACTTATCCACGGGCAGATGGCCCTGGCCTGGCTTAAAAAATACAACGTGGACTGCGTCATTGTCATCGATGACGCCAGCGCCGCCGACCAGCTGCAGACCATGCTGCTGCAAATGGCGGTGTCCGGCTCCATCGAATGCCTGGTGACCTCCGAGGCCGACGCCAAGGACCTTATCCAATCCAATATGCATAAAAAGCTGTTTTTGTGCGCCAAACTGCCGGGGGTGTTTGTCCGGCTGCTGGAGCAGGGGGTGGAAATCCCCCATGTCAACATCGGCGGCATTTACAATAAACCCGGCCGCACCCAGTACTTTACCACCATCTTTTTGGACGAGCCCATCAAGGCCGACATTCTGGCTCTGGAGCGGTTCCCCGATACCAAGGTGGAATACCGCGTGGTGCCCAACGACAGCGAGGTGGACATCATCCGGGAGCTGAAAAAGAAGTAAGGGCAATACCGCACAAAAGCAAGCAAGGCCGTGCTTGAGGCGTTAGGCGTTCTTTGTGCGGCGTTGCCTAAGTGTTGAAGCACCCAAAAGGGGTTTCATATAAGGTGTGAGTTTTTCACAGAAAGGGGAAAGACAACAATGCAGCTATCCATTCTTCAAACCTTCCTGCTCAGTATGTTCATCGCCTTTATGGCGGTGGAGACCTACTGGTGGGGCGGCGCAATCTACATCGCCCGCCCCGTGTTTGCGGGCCCCCTCATCGGACTGATCATGGGGGATTTCCAAACCGGCCTCATCGTGGGCGGCAGCGTGGAAATGGTGTTCATGGGCGGACTTGCCATGGGCGCCTACTCGCCTCCCAACTCCTACATCGGGGGGATGGTGGGCACGGCCCTTGCCATTACGTCGGGGAGTATTGAGCTGGGCATCGCCCTGGCCTATCCCATCGGCGTACTGGTGCAGTTCCTCAACTACGTGGCCACCAACCTGAACGTCGTCTTTGTGGAGCGCGGCGAAAAGCTGATCCACGAAGGCAAGGTCAAGGAGGCCGAGGTCTGGCACTGGATGTGCATCATCGTCTCCCGGATGCTGCTGCAGTACTTCCTGCCCACCTTTGTGGCCATCTGGCTGGGTTCCACCGTGGTCCAAAACTTCTATGACAGCATTCCCGCCTGGGTTACCCAGGGCATGAGCATCGCGGCCGGCATTCTGCCCGCCATCGGTATGGCAGCCATCATCTCCACCCTGGGGGTGCGCAAGGGCTGGCCCTTCTTCCTGGCCGGATTTGTGCTGTCTGCCTACCTGAAGATGGACGTCATGTCCATCGCCCTGCTGGCAGTGGTCATTGCGGTGGTTATGGCTACCCGTGGCGAAAACACCGGCTTCAGCTTCGACACCTCCAAGGTGACCTCCGGCGTCCTGGACAACAAGGACTTCCGCCGGGTGTTCTTCCGGTCCTTTACCAGCATGGGCTCCATGAACTACAAGGGGTACAACAACTTCGGTTACCTGTACTCCATCCGCCCCGCCCTGGAAAAGATCTATAAGGACGACCCCGAGGGCTATCAGGAGGCCCTGGACCGCAACTGCGAGTTCTTCAACTCCCACCCCTACTTCAGCAACCTGATCATGGGCGTCTCCCTGGCGCTGGAGGAGCAGAAGGCAAACGGCGCCGACGTGGACGGGGCCGCCATCACCGCCACCAAGGCCGCCCTGATGGGCCCCTTGGCCGGCATCGGCGACTCGGTCTTCCAGGGCACCTTCCTCACCATCTTTAAGGCCATCGGTGCCGGCATGCTGCTGCAAAGCGCCGAGTCCGGCGTGGCCACCGGCGTGGTGGGCATGTTTGTCTACCTTATCCCCCAGATTCTTCTGTCCTGGGGCAGCCGCTGGGGCTTTTTGAAGTACGCCTATAAGTACGGCACCGAGCTGGTCATCAAGCTCCGCCAGTCCAACCTCTTCGACAAGTTTGTCGAGGGCGCCAACGTGGTGGGCATGATGGTCATTGCGGCCATGACCAGCTCCTTTGTCAACATTTCCATCAAGTACGTGGTCAATCTTACCAGCGAGGGCACCGACCTTGCCAAAGAGATCCCTATCCAGGGCATCTTTGACGCCATCCTGCCCAAATTCCTGCCCCTGATGACCGTCATCCTCTTCTACAAAATCATGCAGAAGAACCAGAAAAGCGGCATCTACTGGTGCCTCATTGGCTCCTTTGTCGTTGGTTTTATTGGTGCGATCACCGGCATTCTATAAGATAAAGGACGTCAATACCCCATGGAAAAACAAGCGGTTTTAAATCAAATCAGACACGGGCTCATCGTGTCCTGCCAGGCCCGACAGGGCTGGGCCATGCATGGGTCCGACATCATGGCAGCCTTTGCCGCCGCCGCCCGGGAGGGCGGCGCTGCGGGGCAACGGCGTGCAGGACCTTCTCAAAATGCGGGAACGGGTCCCGGACCTGCCCATGATCGGCATCAATAAGCAGTGGCTTCAGGGGTACGAGGTCTACATTACCCCCACCTACGAAAGCGCCCGGCAGATCATCGAGACCGGCGTGGAGGTTATCGCCCTGGACGCCACCCCCCGCACCCGCCCCGGCGGTGTTACCTTTGCCCAGCTGGCGGAGGAGATCCGAAGGAAGCACCCCCAGGTCCTTATTATGGGAGAAGTTTCCACCGCCCAGGAGGCAAAGGCGCTGCGGGACCTGGACATCGACCTCATCTCCACCACCCTGTCCGGCTATACCCCGGACAGCGAGGGGATTAAAACGGTCAACCTGCCCCTGATCCGGGAGATTCGGGAGAGCACCCCTTTCCCCATTATCGCCGAGGGACAGATCCACACCGTGGAGGACGCGGTGGCCGCCTACGAGGCCGGCGCCCATTCGGTGGTGGTGGCTACCTCCATCA